>NZ_FUYE01000002.1:300000-561338 GCF_900167535.1 Prosthecobacter debontii | reverse complement strand
CACGGCAGCTTTTGTCACTTACATTGAGCAGGTGCTCTGCCCGACGTTGAGATCGGGAGATATCGTGGTCATGGACAATCTGTCGGTGCATAAGAGTCCAGAAGTCCAGAGGCTTGTCGAGGCGGTGGGAGCCGAGGTGCGCTTCCTTCCAGCTTACTCGCCGGACCTCAACCCGATTGAGAAGATGTGGAGCAAGATCAAGAACTCGCTGCGCAGCCTGGAGGCCCGGACACCGGCGGCATTGGATGCAGCCATCAGCGTAGCGTTCTCAAAGGTCACCGCCAAAGACGCCATGGGTTGGTTCGCTTCTTGCGGTTATAGTATTATTTAATATGCTCTAAAGGTGTTGATGGATGTTTTGTTAGGCTGGGCGCCGGGAAAGCGAAACGGCTGTAATCACCGCCGCAGGTGATGCACAGCCGTTAAGAGATCAAGGCGACTTCAATCAGATGAAGTCGTTGATCAGATTCTCGATCATCTCCTGGCGTCCGCTCTTGGTGGTCGGTTCTCCGTTGGCGAGGGAGTAGGCCTCCAGTTCTTCCAGGGTGACATTGCCAGACTCGATCTTCGCGCCGATGCCGCTGTCATAGCTGGAGTAGCGGGTTTTGACGAAGTCATCCAAGCGACCGTCTTCGATGATCGCGTGAGCAATCTTGAGACCACGAGCGAAGGCGTCCATGCCGCCGATGTGGGCGTGGAAAAGGTCTTCGGGTTCGAAGGATTCACGACGGGTCTTGGCATCGAAGTTAAGACCACCGGTGGTGAAGCCTCCTGCACGCAGAAGCTCGATCATGATCTGCGTGGTGAGGTAGATATCGGTCGGGAACTGATCGGTGTCCCAGCCGATGAGCTCATCGCCGGTGTTCGCATCAATGGAGCCCAGAGCACCTGCCTCACGAGCCACACGCATTTCATGCATCATGGTATGCCCAGCCAGGGTGGCGTGGTTGGTTTCCAGATTCAGAGATAGCTCGCCTAACAAATTGTATTCGCGGAGGAAGTTCAAGCAGGCTGCCGCATCGCTATCATACTGGTGCGTGGAGGGTTCGCGTGGCTTGGGTTCGATGTAGAAGGCACCTTTGAAACCGATCTTCTTTTTGTAATCCACCGCGAGATGCAGCAGGCGGGCCAGATGATCCAGCTCACGCTTCATGTCGGTGTTCCAGAGCGTGGCGTAACCTTCTCGGCCGCCCCAGAAGACATAGCCTTCACCACCGAGGCGATGGGTGATATCGATGGCCTTTTTCACCTGGGCGGCTCCATAGGCAAAGACATCGGCATAAGGGGAAGTGCCCGCACCTTGATTGTAGCGAGAGTGGGAGAACAGACAGGCGGTGCCCCACAGCAGTTTCAGTCCCGTTTGTTTCTGAGCCTTTTCCAGTTCATCCGCCACGGCATCCAGAGCCGCGTTGGACTTGGCCAGATCCCCCAGTTCAGGAGCGACATCCCGGTCATGAAAGCAGTAGTAGTCGATACCGACCTTCTGCATGAACTCGAACATGGCCCACACACGCTTCTGAGCATTAGCCACGGAGTCGCTGCCATCATCCCAGGGGCGCTGAGCGGTCGGACCGCCAAAGGGATCTGCCAACCCGTTGCGCATGGTGTGCCAATAGGCGCAGGCAAAACGCAGATGATCCTTCATGGACTTACCCCCCACGAGTTCCTCCGCATTGTAGTGCTTGAAGGAAAGGGGATTCCGGGACTTCGCGCCCTCGAATTGGATTTTGGGGATGCTTGGGAAAAATTCGCCGTGGTTCATGGGGCGCGATGCTGAAACGTGGCTCGAAGAGCACAAGCTTAATCCTGTTATCGGGGTGACTTCTTGGCCGAAATCACATAATGACTGGCTTGAGAAGCCGAAACCACCCGTTGGTCTCAATCATCCGAAGCGTCGGAAGCTCGCTGGCGGTGATCCCGGCGGTAGCGGGCGGGGGTGGTGCCCATGTGTTGCCGGAAATGAAGGGTCATGGCGCTTTGATCACAGAAGCCGGAGTGTTGGGCGATTTCAGTCAGGTCGAGATCGCTGCGGCGCAGTTCTTGGCAGGCCGCTTGGATGCGGGTCTTGATCAGGAAGGTGCGGGGACTGCTTTGAAAGACCTGTTGGAAGAGGCGATTGAATTGCCGGACCGAAAGACCTGCGAGCTTGGCTAAATCTGTGACCGCAATGGTTTCGCGGAAATGCTCACGGATATGATTCACCGCTCGGTCGAGCTGGAAATACGGGGTTTTGACCGCGCTGGCCGCCGCATAGGTTTCGATGATGCCCATGATACCGATGACAGCCCCCGATACGGAACGAATGGGCAGCTTGTGCGTGAAAAACCAATCAGGCAGACCTTGTTGATTGAAGAACGGCTCGACGATTTTGCGTTTGGGCTCACCGCTGGAGAGGATGTCCTCATCATCGGCGCGATAGTTCCGGGCGAGCTGTTCGGGAAAGAGATCGAAGTCGGTTTTACCAATCAATTCCGCTTCGGATTGGAACCCGAAGCGCCGCCAGAAACGACGATTGGCGGCAATGAATTGGAAGTCTTGGTTCTTCGCAAAAAAAGACACGCCAGGCAGTTCGTCGAACAGTTGTCCAAAGTGACAGCCGCTCGCTACGTGAGCTAGAAAAGATGCTTGGAGTTGGATGCTGTCTGATGACACCGGAGGGCTTGTTTAGCATCAAGGTAAAGCGCCTCGCGAGAGATTCTTACCTGTCGTGTTTTAAATTCCCTCAGACATCCCAAAAAGAAAGCGCCCTGGACAAAAGCCAGGGCGCTTTGGGTCCCACATGTGCCGTCCGGTCTGAGGACCTCGTATCCCAAAGGCGACGAGGTGGGTGCCCATGAACAAGGGTGCTGTCTTCCAGTGAAGGCATGACATGACGATCCCAGGTCACGTGACTCCCGATGTCATAAAAACGGGCCGGGTCACTAACAGCTCGATAACGAACACGGCAGGAAAGGGTAGGAGCAGGCAAGGCAGGCCCTGCTCCTGGAAAAGCGATGTCAAAGAACAGTGAAAGCCAAGCAGGCTTTCCATATTTAACAGCCCAAGCATAGACAAGGCCAGGTTCGCATTCAAGACCGTTATCGGCCCCCAGGGATTCGACGATGTTGCAAGATACGTGATTTCCGCTGAAGCTTCTCCCAATCACCTGAATCCGATGTTTGAGTCCAAGCGATCACGTCTGGCCCCATTTTCCGTCTTTGCCTGGCGGATGTTTAAGTTCACGGGGGTGGCACTGGCGCTGGCCGGGGTGGCTTTGCTCATCGGGGTGCTGGGTTATCATTACATCGCTGAGATGAACTGGGTGGATAGCCTTCTGAATGCTTCCATGATCCTCGGAGGCATGGGGCCGATGGGGGAGCTGAAAAGTGATGCCGCCAAGCTCTTTGCCAGTGCGTATGCACTTTTCAGCGGGCTGGTGTTCATTTCCGTCATGGGAATCGTGCTGGCTCCTGCTGCCCATCGGACACTGCACCTTTTTCACCTCGAAGACGACGAATTGAACCGCTCATGAATTCTTCCAAACGTGTGCTCATTGTCGGTGCCAGTGATAAACCCGATCGATATGCCCACAAGGCCCTGGTGGCCCTCCGGCATCATGGCCACGGTGTCGTCCTGGTGCATCCCCGGTTGAAAGAGATCGATGGCTTGCCTGTGCATGCCGATATCAGCGATGTGACCGAGCCCGTGGACACGGTGACGATGTATGTCAGCCCAGCGATTTCCTCGGGCTTGGCGGAGAAATTCATCGCGTTGAAACCTCAGCGGGTGATTTTTAATCCCGGCTCCGAAAACCCTGAGCTGGAGAGCCAGCTTGCCGCAGCGGGGATTCACCCAGAAGAGGCGTGTACTCTGGTTCTGTTGGCCACGGGCCAGTTCTGAGGCTTGTTTACCACAGGGTCTTGGCAAAGAAGCGCAGCGTGTCGGCGAGATGTTCGTGCCAGTAGTCCCAGGTGTGCCCACCCGGAAACTCCTGATACACGTGCGGGATGCCCGCATGCTGCAGCTGATGATGAAGCAGACGGCTGTGCTCCAGCAGCACGTCTTCATTTCCGCAATCGAAGCGCACCGGAGGTAAACAATGGGCGTTTTTTCGCAGGCATTCGAAGGCGGACATCGGTTCGTCTTCCGTCAGATGAAATTGTTCCAACGGCTCCTCCACGAAATGCATCATCTGCGCGACATCCGTGCACGGGCTGTGGGCACTGATGGCGTTGAACTTGTCTGCATGCAGAGCCCCTAGCCGTAGCGCTCCATAGCCGCCCATGGAGAGGCCAGCGAGAAAGCGCGGTCCTCGGGCAATGCGTGGGTCCACCAGGGTGGCTGCGGCGGGCACCTCCTGCACGATCCAGTGGTGATAATCGGCTTCCGCATGGCGGGCATAGGCACTGCCATCCCCCCACAGACCATCGGAGGGCATGGCCAGCATCATTGGGGGCAGGTTTTCCTCCGTGATCAATCGGTTTAGCACCTCATGAGCCCCGCCCTTGAACATCCAGGCCCAGTGACTGCCAAACACGCCGTGCAAGAGGGTCACCAGCGGGAGGGGGCCATGATCGGGTGCGGTGGGCGGCACATACAGTGTGAGGTCTGCTCGGCGCTTCAGGGCGGCGGATTTCACCGTGACGAAGGAAACGCCTGGGGGGGCAAACTTGGGTAGAGAGACCTCAATGGTGCGGAAGGGCATGATGGCGGCCACTCAACACGACGAAACTGTGCCGACAATCTCGAACTCTGCGGCTGACCGCAAAACCCCTCCCTGCGGCTCCGTAGTCTTGGCACCAACCCAACCCACCACAACCATGATGAGTCCCACCACCTCTTTCAGCCGTCGTCGTTTTCTCTCCCAATCGCTTCAAGCGGGCGCTGTGGTGTCGGCGCCTTGGATAGCGCAGGCGGCGGCACCCACGATCCAGGTGCTGGAGACCAAGGTCATCTCCCGTCAGCCGGAGTTTTATCATGGTTGGCCGACCGTGGCGCGTCGGGCCAATGGCGAACTCTGGGTCGTGTGGTCCGGGGGGCGTGAGGAGCACGTGTGCCCCTTCGGTCAGGTCGTCTCCATGTGCTCGCGAGATGATGGGGCCACCTGGACACGTGCCCGCGTGCTGCATGACAGTCCCATGGATGACCGGGATTCCGGAGTGCTGGAGACCGCTAAAGGCACCCTGCTCGCCACCACTTTTACCTCGTTGGCTTATGAGTCCTATCTGGAAAAGCAGAGCAAGTTTGAAGCGCTCACCTCCAAAGGTTGGACCATCCAAAAGATGCCTGCCGAAGAGTATGCGATGTGGAAGGCCACACAAGATTTCCTCACACCCCAGCAGCGCAAGGCGGCCCTGGGTGAATGGGTGCTGCGTTCTACCGATGGCGGCGTCACTTGGTCAGCTCCGATCCCGACGGTGGTCAATAGCCCGCACGGCCCCTTCCAGCTCAAAGACGGTCGCTTGCTCTATGCGGGTAAGCAACTCTGGACCGAGGAAAAGAAGATCGGCGTCGCAGAATCCAAGGACGATGGCCAGACCTGGCAATGGCTGGGGGAAATCCCCACTCGTCAGGGAGACAAAGTGCCTGCTGGTTATCATGAACTCCACGGCGTGGAAGCGGCCGATGGCACGATCATCGTCCAGATCCGCAATCACAACGACGCCAACAAAGGCGAGACCCTGCAAACCGAGTCCAAAGATGGCGGTAAGACGTGGAGCGAACCCCACAGCACTGGCGTCTATGGTCTGCCCTCCCATCTCCTGAAACTCCGCGATGGCCGTCTTCTCATGACCTACGGGCACCGCCGGAAGCCATTTGGCAACCAAGCCCGCCTCAGCACCGACGATGGCCAGACCTGGGGCGAAGCCATGATCATCTCAGGCGATGGCATCGGAGGGGATCTGGGCTATCCAAGCACAGTGGAACTGGCGGATGGCACCCTGCTCAGCGTTTGGTATGAGACCATGAAGGAACCCAAAAAAGCTGTGCTACGCATGGCCAAGTGGAAGCTCGGCTGAGCAGTCCCTACCTATTTTCAGGGCAGAGCCACCCCCGACCATTCCGCCACCACCCGATAGTCGGGTTTGGCAGGCGCTTGTTTTTCCACGACGTTATCTGGAAAGGGCTCCGCAGAATCACTGGCACCGATGGCGGCCATGGCGAGGGTGAAAGCGAGAACCAGACCAGCGAGAAGAGGGATGAAATTAATGTCTTTCATGCCCTTAATTCGGAAACGAAGTAGCAGGCGCGTTTGTGAAAAGATGGTTATTCGAGTTGTTAGGCTATTTTTCCTATCACTCCAGGGTTCGGAAGTATCGAAATCTGGAGTCTGCCGCGGCGTTCGTGTGGAGATGTCTTCTTTTCGCCTTTTTCTTCCTGCGCTGCTTTTGGCGTTGGTTCTTCCCGGTTTGGTTCTCGCTAAGACGCCCTTCAAGCCCAACCTCGGGCCTGATCTCCCCACCATCACCGTGACCTGCGGCGAGGTAACGCTGCTGCTGCGGCAGGCCTCGCAGTGGACACCGGGGCGATTGGACTTCCGGGGGCAGCCGATGACCACCGAACGCAGTGCCTATGGGACGGTATTTTCTTTCCCTGGGGTCGGCTTTATCGGCACGGGCCACTTGGAAAATGAGCCGGAGGTTTTGACGTCTCTGACCTTCATTTTAGATGGCCAATCCGTCACGCCCACTGCGGCGATGAGGGGAGATCGTTTTCGTCTCGAGAGGAAATCGCGCATTCGGAATTTTGACCTCACCTGTGTGATCGAGATTCATGACAATCGCCTCTACGAGACCACCACGGTGCACACGGAGCAGGAGCAACCGCTGAAGCTGGTGTATCATTTCATGCATGCCTGGGTGCCGACCGTCTCAGCCTATCTGGCAGGCACGGGCGATGCGGTCACGACACCGGAAGCCCTCACCGATGCGCAGGAGGTGGCCCGGAAGATGTACATCAACGAGAAGGTGGACTGGATCTCGGTCTATGAACCGAAAAGCCAGCAATACGGGGTCTCTCGCTTACTCGAAGCGCCCGAAAAAGGCGAGCACATCTCGAAGATCTGGAACGTGCCAGGCACCTATCGGAAGTATTACCTCACCTGTTTCAGTGATGACAGCGTGCCGGCGGGATTCACCGGCACTTGGAAGATGATCACCAGCTTTGGGGCTACCGCAGAAGCTCAGTGGCCATCCGCGGCCGCGAAGCTCGCGGGTGAATTGAAATAGCCCTTGGCGCAAGCGTACGGGTTTCTCAGCACCAATCCCGCATCGCACGCATCTTCGCGTGAGCGGCCCCACGATCGAGCAGGGACTCGGCGAGGCTTTTGCCTTCGGCCAAATCAGCCGCTTTGCCAGTAATGACGAAGCCCGCGGCCGCATTGAGCACGGCGATGTCTCGCTTCGGCCCCTTGATGGTCGCATCCAAGATGCCTTCCACCACGCAGGCGTTTTCGCGCGCATCCCCGCCCACAAGGTCTTCCAGCTTGGCTTTGGCAAAGCCATAAGCGGCGGGCTCAATTTGCATTTCGCGTAGAGTCCCGTCAGTCAATTGACAGACTTGATTCGTGCCCAGCGTGGAAAGTTCATCCATGCCACTGCCATCCCGTGCGGAGCCATGCACCACCCAGGCACCCTTGCGGCCTAGCGTTTGCAGGATTTCGCCAAAGGTGCGGGTAAGGCCGGGCGCAAAAACACCGATGAGTTGGTAGTCCGGACGGGCCGGATTGAGTAGCGGGCCGAGGATGTTGAAGATGGAACGGCGGCCTTCGCTGTTGAGGATTTTTCGAGCCTCGGCCACGGCCTTGAAAGCGGGATGGTAAAGGGGGGCGAAAAAGAAACCGAGGCCATTGGTCTCGATCCCACGCGCAACCCGCTCCGTCGGCAAGTCAATGCGGATGCCCAGAGCCTCTAAGACATCGGCACCGCCTGCCTTGCTGGTGATGCCACGGTTACCGTGCTTGGTCACGCAGACTCCACCTGCAGCCAGGATGAACATGGCGGTGGTGGAGACATTGAAGAGATGCAGCTTATCTCCCCCGGTGCCGACGACATCCAGCATGGGGCCGGGTAGCTTGCTGCGGTCCAGCAGGGGATCCACGGCGAGGCGGAGAAACTCATGGACGAAGCCTGCGATTTCGACCGGGGTCTCTCCCTTGTCGGAAAGCGCACGCAGCAGGGCGGCCTTGGTCTCTGGGGACTCGTGCTCATCCACCAAAAAGGCGGCGGCTTCGCGCACTTGAGCTTCGGTCAGGCTTTTACCTTCGGTGAGAGGGGTCATCAGGGTCTGCATGTGGCGTTGATGCTGGCAGAGATGTCCGGTTTTGGCAATCGCAGTGACGCAACGATTCCTTGTCTTTCCTCTAAAGGCGTGTCTATCACATGAAAAAGACATGGCTGATCCCACCCCCATCCTCGGCATTGACCTCGGCACCACCAATTCCCTCGTGGGGGTGGTGGACAGCGGTTTTCCCATCCTGCTCGCGGATGAGGCCGGCCAGCGCAGCACGCCCTCAGCCGTCAATTATGCGATGGATGGGAGTGTATTGGTTGGCGAAGCGGCTCTGCGTAAGCGAGCCCTGGAACCGCAGAGAACGGTCACGAGCGTGAAGCGCCTCATTGGTCGTCGTGCGGGGGAAGGTTCCTGGCAGCCTGCCTATAATTTGCGCCAGCTCGACGTCACACCGGTGCAGGTTTCTGCCGAGATTCTCAAGCGTCTCAAAGCCATTGCCGAGAGGGCCCTGGAGCAGACCGTTTCTCGAGCGGTGATCACCGTGCCGGCTTACTTCAACGATGCTCAGCGCAATGCCACCAAACAAGCGGGTGAACTGGCCGGACTAACGGTGGAGCGTATTGTCAGCGAACCCACCGCCGCGGCGCTGGCCTATGGTCTGGATAAGCTGGAAGAGCACAAGAAGATCGCCGTCTATGACCTGGGAGGCGGCACCTTTGACATCAGCGTGCTGGAGATGCGGGATGGAGTCTTCCAAGTGCTGAGCACGGCTGGCGATACCCAACTCGGTGGAGACGATGTGGATCGAGTGCTGATGGAACATGTGCTGGAGGCTGCCGGAACATCCAGCCTCCCTGATGAGGCCCGGATGGCCACCCTCCTGGTAGCGGCGGAAGCAGCGAAGAAGCGCCTTTCCACAGAGGAAAGCACACGCGTCGAAATCCCCTTCTTTGAGGGTTCTCAAAGCTTGAGCGTCGAGATCGGCCGAGCGGAGTTTGAGAAACGGATTCGTCCTCTCATCGAACACACACGCCCCCATTGCCTGCGTGCTCTGAGTGATGCCGGGATCAAACCCGAAGACCTCGACGAGGTCATCTTAGTCGGTGGCAGCACCCGCATTCCGCTGGTGAGGAGTTATGTGAAGGAGATCTTCGGTCGTGAGCCCAATGTGTCTCAAAACCCTGATGAAGCGGTGGCTATGGGGGCGGTGATCCAGGCTGGTATCCTGAGCGGTTCCCTGAAAAATGTACTCCTGCTTGATGTAACACCTTTGTCGCTAGGCATCGAGACCTTCGGAGGCTTGATGAACATCATCATTCCACGTAACACCACCATTCCTTGCAAAGCAGGAGAGATGTTCACCAACGCGGTGGCGAACCAGAAAGACATGCTGATCCGCGTGCTTCAAGGCGAACGTGAACTCGCCAAAGATAACTGGGAGCTTGGCCGTATCGAGATTCCCTTTCCACCAGGACCGAAAGGAAGCGCGCGAGTGGGGGTGCAGTTTGCCATTGATGCCAACGGTATTCTCCAGGTGCTCGCACGTGATACGGCCACCAATACCGACACCGTGTTGGAGATTCAAAACACCGCCGTGAATGTGGATGATGAGAGAGTCGAACAGATGATCGCAGAAAGTGTGGAGTATGCTTTCGAAGACATGAATGAGCGTGTCTGGACCGAGGCGAAGCTGAAGGCCGAGGAGCTTCTGCCTGCGGTGGACGCCGCTCTTGAACAATTCGGGGATGCAGTCACCGCGGAAGAAAAAGCCGTCATCGAAGCAGCGGCGGCGCAGGTTCGATCTGTCTTGACGGCTGTTGATCACGATGCCCGCGCTCTGAAGGTCGCAAATCAAACCCTAGATGATGCGACTCAAGAACTCGCCGTTCGATTGGTGGAACAAGCGATGGAGGAATCGCTGGTAAGACGCGGGTTGGTTTGAGCCTCGGTGCGCCCATACCGAAGGGCTTCTCAGCCAGAGACGCGTTTTGAGATGAAGACAGCCAGCGAGCGTGAAGGCATGGTGAGTGTGGGGGTTTTGCGCTGACGTTTGTCGAATTTAATGGGAGTGGTGGCCAATTGGAGATGCCAGGGGCTGGCATCCGCCTGAGGCATTTTGAAGGCCAAATCTTCGAAGTGGGCGTTGCTGAGAATGAAGACCGAGTCGCTAACGCGTTGTTGACCGTTTCGTCCAAGCTCTTGAAGTGATTCCCCAGGTAGCCACATGCCGAAGCAGCGGGTAAAGCCGGACTCCCAATCGTGGTCACTCATTTCCCGGCCTTCTGGGTTCCACCAAATCACGTCTTTCGGTTTGCCTTCTTCAGGAGCCTGACCGGTCAGGAAATTTTTCCGGGAAAGCACCGGGAGTTCTTGGCGGAGGCGGATCAGCTCTTTGGTAAACTCAAGCATTTCCTTTCCGGTGGAGGAAAGGTCCCAAGGCAGCCAGGAGATGTCATTGTCTTGGCAATAGGCATTGTTATTCCCCTGCTGAGTGTGCCAGCGCTCGTCACCGGCTAGGATCATGGGCACACCTTGCGAGAGGAGGAGGGTGGCCATCAGATTTTTGGCCTGACGAAGACGGAGAGTCTGAATGCCGAGGTCATCGGTCTCGCCCTCGTGCCCACAGTTCCAGCTTTCATTGTCATTGGCTCCGTCACGACTGTCTTCTTTGTTAGCCTCGTTGTGCTTTTCATTGTAGCTGACCAGATCTCGCAAGCAGAAGCCATCGTGAGCGGTGATGAAGTTGATGCTGGCATGAGGGCCTCGTCCGCTATGATTGTAGAGGTCGGCACTGCCACAGAGACGCTTGGAAAGTTCGTTGGCTCGGTCATTGCCTTTCCAGCAGCGGCGCACCTCATCACGGTAGCGGCCATTCCACTCGGCCCACCCGGTGGGGAAGTTACCCACTTGATATCCGCCCATGCCGATGTCCCAAGGCTCTGCAATGAGCTTCACCTGTGAAAGGATAGGGTCTTGGCTGATGGCATCGAAGAACGAACTGAGTTTGTTCCATCCGTAAAGCTCACGTGCAAGAGCGCTGGCGAGGTCAAAGCGGAAACCATCCACATGCATTTCAGTCACCCAATAGCGAAGGCTATCCATGAGGAGCCGCAGGCCCGTAGGGTTCTCCATCGTGAGGGTATTGCCACAGCCCGTGAAGTCTTCGTAGTAGCGGGGATGCTCTTGGGAAAGGCGATAGTAGGAAGCATTGTCAATGCCACGGAAGGAGAGGGTGGGGCCTCGTTCGCTGGTTTCGGCGGTGTGGTTGTACACGACATCCAAGATTACTTCGATGCCTTCGCGATGCAGTCGTTTGACCATACCTTTGAACTCGCGCATGGCATCGTGGGGATCTTGAACCGACGCGTAGGTGGGCTCGAAAGCAAAATACGACAGGGTGTTGTATCCCCAATAATTCGTTAGGCCGCGCTCCTGAAGGAAGGAGTCATCCAGGTGATGATGAACGGGGAGTAACTCCACTGCCGAAACACCCAGGTTTTTCAGATAGTCCATGGCTTCATCTGAAGCTAGGCCTGCATAGGTGCCCCGAAGATGCTCGGGCAGGTGGGTCAGCTTCTCCGTGAAACCTTTGACGTGCAGTTCATAAATGATCGTTCGATGCCATGGGGTTTCTGGGGGTGTATCGCCCTCCCAGTCGAAGGCAGGGTCGATCACCATGCCGAGCGGTGCATGGCTGGCCGAGTCACGTGTATCGAAGGAGAGATCTTCTCCAGGATCACCGATCTCATAACCGAAAAGACAGGAATCCCATTCTTTGAGTGGACGACCAATGGCGCGGGCGTAGGGATCCAGTAACAATTTGTTAGGATTGAATCGATGGCCCTTTTCAGGTTCGTAAGGGCCGTGAACACGGTAGCCATAAAGCTGACCTGGGCCTATCCCATGGATGAATCCATGCCAGACATGATTGGTACACTCAGGGAGTTCGATACGAGTTTCCTTGCCGCCTTCGACGGCATCGAAAAGACATAACTCGACTTTTTCCGCGTGTGCTGAGAAGAGGGAAAAATTGACGCCACCTTTCCCTGGAGTGGCTCCGAGGGGATAAGGTCTTCCATGACCGATGCTAAGTATCTCATTCATTCGCCGCGTAATCGGATGCAGCGTTAAGGATGGATGTGTAACCACCTTTTCTTCTTATAATCCACAATGGAGTTTGACACTAACGCCTAGCAGGAGGGATACTCTTGCCTTGCACAAGGTATGGCTAAATCACGCGCTAAACTTCTGCCACGCCTTGAAAAGGCACCTACTGGGATCACTGGCTTCGATCAAATTACCGAAGGCGGTTTGCCCAAGGGGAGGCCAACTCTTATCTGCGGCTCGGCAGGCTGCGGGAAGTCTTTGTTTGCGACGGAGTTTCTCATTCGAGGGGCCTTAGCCTACAATGAGCCCGGTGTGCTCATGACCTTTGAGGAGACGGCGGATGATATTCGGAAGAACGTCGCCTCTTTAGGGTTCGATATCGACGAGCTCGTGGCCCAAAAAAAGCTGATCATCGATCATGTGCATGTGGAGCGGAATGAGATCGAAGAGAATGGCGAGTATGACTTGGAGGGTCTCTTCATCCGACTGGGTTATGCCATCGACAGCATCGGCGCTAAGCGGGTGATGCTGGATACGATTGAGACTCTTTTCTCCGGCTTAACCAATCAGGCCATTCTACGTTCTGAGCTACGTCGCCTCTTTGGCTGGCTCAAGGACAAAGGCATGTCCACCGTGATCACCGGCGAGCGTGGTGATGGCACCCTGACTCGACAGGGGTTGGAGGAATATGTGTCGGATTGTGTGGTTCTGCTGGATCACCGGGTTCATGGTCAGATTTCGACCCGACGGCTACGCGTGGTGAAGTATCGCGGTTCGATGCACGGAACCAATGAATATCCGTTTTTGATCGATGATAAAGGCATCTCGGTGCTTCCCATTACCAACAGCGCGATGGACTACGATGTGTCCAATGAGCGCGTAAGCTCAGGCATCCCAGCGCTGGATACCATGCTGGATGGCCAAGGTTACTACCGCGGCAGCACCATTCTGCTGAGCGGCACGGCCGGCACCGGGAAGAGCAGCGTTTGTGCGCATTTGGCCCATGAAACCTGCAAGCGGGGTGAGCGCTGTCTGTATTTCTCCTTTGAGGAATCTCCGGCTCAGATTCTGCGCAACATGAAATCCATCGGCATCAATTTGGCGCCCTATCTGAAGAGTGGCCTATTGGAAATTCATTCAGCTCGCCCAACGGTGCATGGATTGGAAATGCACTTGGTGCGGATGCATAAAATGATCGAAGAGATGAAGCCGCAGACGGTGATTGTGGACCCGGTTTCGAACCTGCGAAATGCGGGCACGGGAGAGGAGTCTACGACGATGCTGTCTCGATTGATTGAGTATCTACGGACCAACCATATCACGGCCTTCTTAGCTACGCTGACGACGCCCGGGGGGAGCCTCGAGCATACCGATGAAGGCTTGAGTTCTATCGTGGACACCTGGCTCTTGCTGCGAGACATCGAGATCGGCGGGGAACGGAATCGCCTGATGTACGTTTTAAAATCGCGTGGTATGGCTCACTCGAATCAGGTCCGTGAATTCGTCATCACGAAGAAAGGCATTTCACTGGTGCCGGTGTACCTCGGACAAGGTGGTGTACTCACCGGCTCAGCGCGCCTTTCTCAAGAGGCCAAAGAGAAAGAGGAAGAACAGACGCTTCAAAACGAATTGGGCCGCAAACGTCGGGCGTTGCTTCATCGGCGAAAAACTCTGGAAGCTCAGATCGCCACGTTGCAGGCAGAGATGTTGGGGGAGGAAGAAGAGTTTGAGAGGTTGGCCGGCTATGAGGCGGATCGAAGCAAGCAATTGTTGAAAAACCGTCTTCAAATGGAGACATCACGTGTCGGTGCCCAAAAAGTTCAATCATCCGCTCTGTAAAATCCGAATCAGCCTAAGGAGACGTCATGAAAAAATCTGCATCTTCGAAGTCGGCCGTTAAAAAAGGCAATAAGAACACCGATGAGCCCAAAAAAGTGACGGCATCGCGTCTGCCAACAGCTAAGAAAACAGCCTCTAAAAAAACCAAGGCGAAGGACATCTGGAATCTCAGACTCTACGTCGCAGGCCAGACGCCGAAATCCTTGACGGCTTTTTCCAACTTGAAGAAAATTTGTGAAGAATTTCTTCCAGGGCGCTACGAGATTGAAGTGGTGGATTTGATGAAAAACCCCCACTTGGCTCAGAGTGACCAAATTGTGGCCTTACCCACTCTCGTGCGAAAGTTACCCGAACCGATCAAACGAGTCATCGGTGATTTGTCGAACACTTCGCGAGTGACGGTGGGAATCGATATGGAAAGTATCGCTTCCGCATGAGCGCATTGGCTTGGCACGGCACGATAGTTTCCCGAAATCCTTTTGAACTGAGCTGACGTATGGCCACAAAACACACCACCAAGGGCCGTGCTAGCCGGGCGACCACCAAGAAAGGCAAGGCGCCTCCAACCGATGTCATTTCCAGTACGGACGACTTTGAGACGCTGATCCTGCAGGGAAGTCAGAGCGGGCACTACGTTTTGAAATTATATGTGACAGGCACAACCCCCCGGGCAGCGCAGGCAGTCGCCTCCATCCGTACTCTGTGTGAAGAATATCTTCGGGGTCGTTACGATCTGGAAGTGATTGACATTTATCAACAGCCGGGAGCCGCTGCTGTTGAGCAAATCATTGCCGCTCCGACCTTGATCAAACAGGAGCCGGCACCGGCGCGAAGGATCGTTGGTAATCTGGGCGATAAGGACAAAATCTTGCTCAGTTTGAACATCAAACCGGATGGAACTGAGAAGGGAGAAAATGAGCCGACGCGCTGGATCAAAGTATGAAAAGTAAGAAGGTCATCTCCAAGCCTGCGGCCCCTTCTCCGTCGGAGAAGGGGGCAGGGGCCAAGGCACGAAACCTTGTCATCGCCAAAGCCGACTTGGAGCTTTTGCAGGATCATCTGCGAGAGGCACAAGAGACCTTGGAGGCGATTCGTAACGGAGATGTGGACGCCGTAGTGGTCAGTGGCAGTCACGGCAGCCAAGTTTACAGCTTAAGCGGGGCCGAGCAGCCTTATCGTGTGTATGTCGAGCAGATGCAGGAAGGTGCTGTGACGGTCGCCGCAGATGGGTTGATTCTCTACAGCAATCAACGATTTGCTGACATGACCGGGGTGCTGTTGGAACGCGTCATCAGTTCCCAAATCCACCAGCACATTCCACTCTCGGCTTGGGAGGATTTGGCTGGTGTGTTTGAATTGTCGCAGGGGGCAATCAAGCATGAGTGCCAGTTGCATCATGTCGATGGAGGCTTCCGCCCGGTGAATCTGACGGCCAGTCGCTTGCCCTTGGAGGACCAGAGCATCATGTGTCTGGTGGTGACGGATTTGACCAGTCAAAAAGAGCGTGAGGAACTCCGGCTGGGCAAAGAGGGGGCCGAAAAAGCCAACTTAGCCAAAGACGCTTTTTTAGCCGCCTTAAGCCATGAGCTGCGCACACCTTTGACACCAGCCCTCATGGCGACGATGGCGCTGGAGCAGGATCTGTCTTTGCCCGAAGGCGCACGTGCCACGCTGAGTATGATCCGGCGTAATGTGGAACTGGAAGCACGTCTCATCGATGACTTACTGGATCTAACGCGCATTGTGCAAGGCAAACTGGAACTGCACGTGAAAAAAGTGGATGTGCATACGACGATCCGTCGTGCTTTGGAAATTTGCGAGGCAGATATTCAGACCAAAAAACAGGAGGTGCGCATCGTCTTCGATGCGGTTCGTTATCAACTGACGGCAGATCCTGTCCGCCTTCAGCAGGCTCTGTGGAATGTCATACGCAATGCGGTGAAATTCACCCCTCAGAGAGGCACGATCACGATTCATACCAGTAACCCGACGGCGAAAACGATACGGGTTGAAGTCATCGACACGGGCGTGGGGTTCACTCCCTCGATTCAAGCGTCCATGTTCAAGCCCTTTGAGCAAGGCGGACGTGAGATCACGCGGCGTTTTGGTGGTCTCGGTCTGGGGTTAGCCATTAGCCATTCCATCATGGAAGCGCATGAAGGAAGCATTTGCGGAGTCAGTGAAGGGCCCAACCGAGGGGCCTCTTTCACCCTGGAGATGCCGTTAAAAGCGGTTTCCAAAGAATCGCGTCTTCAGAAAGCGGGCGGCAAAGGAAAAAGCGACGGTCCGAAGTTACGAATCTTATTGGCGGAAGATCATGACGACACCCGCTCAAGCATGACGCACCTTTTGCGCCGAGGAGGACATCATGTGGTTGCCGCCGAGAGTGCATCCCGCGCCCTGGAGTTGGCCGGACAGGAAAAATTTGATTTGGTGATCAGTGATCTTGGCCTACCGGATCTCAGTGGGTTGGAACTGATGAGGCGGCTGCGTGAAGGTTATGGATTGAAGGGGATCGCCGTCAGCGGATATGGGATGGAGGAAGATATTCGGCGGAGTTTTGAAGCGGGTTTTGGCTTTCATTTAACGAAGCCGATCCACATGGAGAGGTTACGGCAGGCCATCGCTCATTTAGTAGGCGACCACTTTTGAGGGGACATGCGATTACTTCTGCAAAAATCAAAGCCACTCCGCCGCCCCCCCAATGCCTCTGCATGACTTTTCTGCAATTGCTTAAAGCCCAAACCGCCACGGAACACACTGCTCTGGAAGATCAACTGGATGTTGTTGAGCAGTTTCGAAACCGTGAAAGTTACGTTGCGTTATTGAAACGGTTTTTCACTCTTTACGAGCCGTTAGAAAAAGAGTTGGGCAAGGCCGCCGATTGGCAGAGCCTGGGCTGGAACTTTGAGGCACGACGTAAAACATCATGGCTCGAAACCGACCTGAGAGCTCTTGGTTTGGAGGACGAGGAGCTGAGGAAGCTGCCTTTCTGTGCTGATATGCCGACATTGCACGGCGATGCTCAAGCGATTGGGTGCTTGTACGTTGTCGAAGGAGCGACATTAGGGGGGCAATTGATCTCGAGGTTGCTGGAACAATCCCTGCAAATTGCTCCTGATCAGGGAGGGCGTTTTTTTGCCGGGTATCAGAATCAAACGGGAGCCAAGTGGAAAGAATTCGGTGAGTGGGCGGAGGCGTGGGCGGCACGACACCCGCAGCAATGGCTGGCGGCGGTGGATGCTGCCCGAAATACGTTTGCCTCGTTCTCGGGCTGGTTAAATTAAAGGTGCCCGTTATGTCTGAGCAAGTTGACCTTACCAACTGTGATCGCGAGCCCATCCATATTCCGGGTTCGGTGCAGCCCCATGCCATCATTGTGGTTTTGGAAGAACCTTCGTTGCAGGTGCTGCAGGTCAGCGCGAATGCGCCTGAGAGCCTGGGCATAAGCCAGGAGGAATTGCTCCAGAGTTCGCTGTCCGACCTCGTGGATGAGGGCATGTGTAGCTATGTCGTCGAGCAGGTGTTGTCGAAGAGTTTAGAGGCTTCACCTCACTACCTTCCACCTCTTCAGATCGGGAAAAACGCGGAACCGTTTGAGGCTCTCGTGCATCGCTATCAGGGCGTCTTGATCCTTGAGCTGGAGACATGGCCCGACAAATCGTCAGCGGTGAAAGAGGAAGTGTATGTTTCCCTGAAGCACACCCTGAATCAGCTTCAGGGGACCACTTCTGTGGCGGAGTTTTGCCAGCAGGCCGCGGAGCATGTGAAGATGTTTACCGGGTTTGACCGCGTGATGGTGTATCGGTTTGCCGACGATGCTTCAGGCCATGTCATTGCCGAGGCCCGGAGGGAGGACTTGGAATCCTATCTGGGTTTGCATTATCCGGCCTCGGACATCCCTAAGCAGGCGAGGATACTGTTCGTAAAGTCGCAGCTGCGTTTGAATCCTGATGTCAGATATCAGGCCATTCCCTTGGTGCCTCTCCTGAGACCTGATACGAGTGCGCCTCTGGATATGAGCTACTGTGTGAGCCGCTCCATGTCCCCGATTCACGCGGAGTATCTTCAGAACATGGGGGTGGCTGCCTCCATGTCCATTTCCATCGTCGTTGGAGAAGAACTGTGGGGGCTTTTTGCCTGCCATCACTACTCTCCTCGATATGTGCCCCATACCGTTCGGATGGCCTGCGAGTTTTTGGCACACATGTTGTCTCTCCAGGTGAGTAGCAAGGAGAGTGATGAACAGCATGAGTACAAGATGCGCCTGCACCAGCAGCATCGTCTGCTGGCCGATGCGATGGCCATGAATACTGAATTCCACACTGTGCTGAATCAGAGCAAGGGGCAGACTCTAGCTGGCATCGAAGCGGATGGTGCGGCTTTGGTCTTGAATGATACCGTCTTTCTACGTGGCCGCACGCCGGATGAAAACGCAGTGAAGTCCCTTGCGCTGACTCTCGTGGAAAGCATCGAACAGCCTGTGTGGTCCACAGATCATGTGAGCAAGGTTTTCCCACAGTGGATCGGCGGTGAGGATCAGGCCAGTGGGGTTTTAGCGGCACGACTCTCCAAACACATTCCCGCGTTTGTGCTGTGGTTTCGGCTTGAAGAAACGCAGACGGTGAAGTGGGCGGGGAATCCCTTTAAGCCCGTCGAGGCCGGACCGCATGGGGACCGCCTGACACCGAGAAAATCTTTCCAACTGTGGAAAGAGGAAGTCCGAGGGAAGTCCCGTCCGTGGTTGGCCTGTGAGTCAGATGCGGCCCGGATGCTCCGGCAGACGATCCTGGAAACGGAAGTCAGACGCGCGGAGCAGTTGGCTCGCTTGAATGCAGAACTGGATGAGCGCAACCGTCAGCTCGATTCGTTTGCCTATGTGGCCTCGCATGACTTGAAGGAGCCTCTGCGTGGCATCAGTAATTTTTCCAATTTCCTCCTCGAAGACTACGCAGCTCAGTTGGACGACCAAGGGATGCATTACCTCCGCACGATGATGCGATTGACGGAGCGAATGGAAACTTTGTTGGATTCCTTGCTTTATTATTCCCGGCTTTCCCGTGGAGATCTGCAGTCTAGACGGGTGGATATGAATGCATCCCTTCATGACGCGCAGGAAATGCTTGTGGCCCGGCTGCGAGAAAGTGGGGCGCAGGTACATGTGCCGCGGCCTCTACCGGACGTTTACGGGGATGCGGACCGCCTCAGTGAAGTTCTGTCCAACCTCATCAGTAACGCGATTAAATACAACGATAAAGATCGGGCGGAGATCGAGATCGGATGGCAGGAGGATGAAGAGGAGGACGGACCGGTATTTTATATCCGAGACAATGGAATCGGCATTGCTCCTGAGCACCGGCAGTTGATCTTTCAAATTTTTAAAAGACTTCATGGACGTCAGGAGTATGGTGGGGGAGTCGGTGCAGGGCTTACCATCGTCCGCAAGATTATCGAGCGGCATGGGGGTCGGATCTGGCTGGAGTCTCGCCCAGGCGAGGGAACGACATTTTACTTTAATCTCGGAAAGGGAGCCCAAATTCCATGACAGAACTCCCTCTTTCCTCTTTTCTCATCGTTGAAGACAGCGATGAAGACTATGCGGCTCTGGAGCGCATCGTGCGGCGGGTTCGTCCTGGGCTTCCGGTGCATCTCCAGAGGTGTGTCAGTGCCGAGCAGGTGCTGATGCTGCTCAATGCACCCTTGGTTCCCGGACGGCCGCCACCTGAGTTGCCCGCCGTCATTGTGTTGGACCTCAATCTGCCAGGATTGAATGGAAAGGTCGTCCTACAGGCTGTGCGCCAGCACCCCAGATTGAAACGGACGCCGGTGGTCATTTTCTCCACCTCCAGCAATCCCAAGGATATCGAGTGGTGCTATGAGCATGGAGCCAATTCCTATCACGTGAAGCAGACCGACTACGCCGCCTTCAAGCGTGCGGTGGAACTGCTGGTGGATTATTGGGTGGAAGCCGTTCGCTTGCCCCCCTATCCAGGTCTTCAGGGGTCCTTGTTGGAAAAGCCGGATGGTGAGGGCAAGACCGAATGAGTTGCCTCTTGGAAGACCATGCTAGTGCCAAGTCCACTTCATGTCCTGATCGTTGACGATTCGCTGACGGATTGTGTTATTTTTAGGCGGTATCTGACTCGGAGTGCATCCACTCCTTGTGAGATCAGTGAGGTTTCGACAGCCGCTCAAGCCATGAGCTTTCTTCAACGCACGAGGCCGGATTGTGTGCTGCTGGATTTCAACCTTCCGGATAGCGACGGTGTCAGTTTGGTGAAGAAGATTATCGCCAACCATGGCCAAAACGCGTTTGGTATCGTGATGCTGACCTCCAACCATGAGGTGGAGTTGGCCGTGGATGCTCTGCAGAGCGGCGCTCATGACTTTTTGCCGAAGGGTGCGACCAACGCGATCGTGCTCAGACGAGCCGTGGATAACGCCACCGAAAAGGCGGCTATCCAACGGGAGCTCGAAACCCAGCGCCGCGCCTTGGCTCATAAAAATGAAGAGCTACAGAGTCACATCCTACGCTTGGAAGAAGAAGCGTCCGAACGCCTTCGCGCGGAGGATCGCCTCCGGCAGAGTGAACAGCAATTGCGCTTGGTGACAGATCATGCGGCTGTTCTCTTGGCGCTGTGTGATGCACAAAGCCGATATAAGTTTGTGAATCGTCCCTATGCTAAGCGGTTTGGTATGGAGCCCGAGCAGATCGTGGGGAAACACATCAGCGAGATTTTGGGTGAAGAGGCATTTAAATCGATTGCCGCTTATCTGGATCAAGTCCTCGCTGGGGATCGGGTGGAGTTTGAAGTGGAGATCCCGTATGACTTGTTAGGCTGCCGTTGGATGAGCGTGGTCTATGTGCCTGAACGAAATCAAAACGGGGAGGTTGTCGGATTGGTGGGGGTGATGTCTGACACCACGGCGCGGAAGCAGGCGGAGTTCGAACTCGAAAATGCACGAGATGACGCGCTGGCGGCTTCGCGTGCGAAGGATGACTTTTTGGCCGCACTGTCTCATGAGCTGAGAACACCGCTGAATCCCATTCTGTTGCTTTCCAGTGATGCGGCTCAGGATGCCACGCTGCCTCCGCATGTCCGCGCGATCTTTGAGACCATCCGCAAAAACGTGGATCTTGAAGCTCGCCTGATTGATGATTTGCTCAATATCACTCGCATCAGTCGGGGCAAAATGGCGCTGGAGAAGCTGCCCGTCGATGTCGAGGTGGTGCTCAGTGATGCCTTGGCCAATGTCGCTGCAGAAATTGAAGCCAAGCATTTATCCTTGCGCCTTCAGCGCTCCGCTTCTGCCCACACCGTGCTTGGAGATGCGGTGCGTTTGCAGCAGGTCTTTTGGAACATTCTCAAAAACGCAGTGAAGTTTACACCGGAGGGGGGGAGCATCACGGTCCTCACGCGAACGATCTTGGAAAAAGACGTCGTCGAGATCTCCATCATCGATACCGGGATAGGCATGACAATGGCGGAGGTGGGACGAATCTTTGATGCCTTTGCTCAAGGAGATCATGCGGGGGATGGGGGCTCTCATCGGTTTGGCGGTTTGGGGCTGGGCTTAGCGATCAGCCACATGCTGGTGCAGAGCCACTCCGGCCACATCCGAGCGGAAAGTCGTGGTCTGGGTGAGGGCGCTTCGTTCATCATTGAACTGCCCCTAGTGCCAGACATCTGCCTCTCCCTGCAACAGGCACCTACTTCTTTACCAGCCCCGCCGCAAGGGCATTCGCCGGTGACCGTCTTGCTGGTGGAAGACCATGAGGCCACGCGCACGGCTTTGGCCCATCTGTTGAAACGCCGGAAGTATGAGGTGCATAGCGCAGCCTCTGTGGAAGAAGCTCTGCAATTGGCGGATCAATACAGGTTTGATCTCATCATCTCGGACATTGGTCTTCCCGATGGCAATGGCTACGATCTGATGGAAACACTGTACAGTCGTCATGCTCTCCGTGGCATTGCATTGACTGGTTACGGCATGGATAAGGACGTCGAGCGGAGCCGGGAGGTCGGTTTCGTCAGTCATTTGACCAAACCCATTCAAGTTCAGGGCCTGGAAGCTGCCATTTTATCCGCTTTGAGTTCCGCTTCAGATTGATGCGACCGGTTTCTGCTCGAAATGCGATTTAAACAGCACGTGTTCTAAGCCTTCCAACATTCGATTTTCCTCCGACTCATGCCTGCCGTCTTCCTCGTGTTTTCAGACCGTCATGATGTGGCGCGAGCCGCTGCAAAGGGAGGGTTGGAGCGAGCTTTTGGGGACGGCCTTGAATTGATCGAGGTGGCTTCGGTGGATGAATTTTTTCTGGCTCCCTCCCGTGCGTCCTGCGACTTGCTCGTGCTGATTTGTCCCGAGTTGAGCGAGTTCGAATTAGCACTGAACGGAGCTTCGCCTGAGGCCGGAGTGTCTTACCCCGTCGTGGCTTTGGGCGAAGGCATTGTGAGTTCAGGGCTCACGGTCATTCCCTCCGAAGACTGGCACGCGCCGCTTTTGGCACAGGTTTTTCGCGGTGCACTTCAGACACACAGCTTGATTCGAGAAAACGAGTGTTTACGCGGAGATCTGATGACGTTTGCCCGACGCGTCAGCCATGATTTGCGGGCTAACTTGAGCGGGATCTTAGCCACGGCTGAACTCCTGAAAGATATTCTCTCCGAGCATTCGGAGGAAGATGCGGCTTTGACTATGCCCTTGTTTGATTGCACCCAGGCAGTCTTAAAACTGATCGAGCGAACGAGTCAGGTCGCTAGGGCCACGGCGGAACATCGCCTGAAGGAAGAAGTGGATATGGCACAAGCTGTCTGGGCTGGACGACAATCGGCCGAACAAGCTGCCGTGAAATCGCGAATCCAAATGAACGAACCCGAAGACTGGCCGCAAGTGCATGGGGTGCTCGCTTGGCTGGAAGTGGTATGGGCGAATCTCCTGCAACTGGCTGTGCAGCGCTCCAAGTCGGGGGCGTCGGTGGAATTACATTGGGAGGAGAAAGAGCACGAATTCTTATTTACGGTCCGAGATCACGGACCCGACCTGACCTTGGAGCAATGTGCCGCACTGATGTGGCCTTTTGACAAATTGCATCAGGGACACAGTACGAAACAATGGAACCTTCCCATCGCCCGTCGGCTGGTCGAGCTGCAAAAAGGAGAGTTCGGCTGTGAACCTATCCCCGAAGGCGGGGCCCGGTTCTTTTTTACACTGCCGAAAGAGTCTCCTACCGCAGACACCGCCGCATGAATCGCCTCCAAGATCATCCTTCAGAGAGGTCCGACTCATGGGTGAGGGCTGGAGGACTCATGGGGGAGCGCATTCGCGAAATGGACTGGTCGGCTCATCCGCTTGGTCCGCTGGAAGGCTGGCCTCAAAGCTTGAAGACGACGATCAGTCTCATGCTCAATTCGAGATTTGCCATGTGGGTAGGGTGGGGAAGGGAGTTCAGATTTTTTTGCAATGATGCCTATCTTCCGACGCTGGGCTTGAAAACAGATTGGCTTGGGGCTCCCGCCAGTCAGGTGTGGAATGAAGTTTGGAACGATGCTGGCCCACGCGCCGAGCATGTGGTGCGTGAGGGAGAGGCCACGTGGGATGAAGACCTGCTGCTGTTTTTGGAAAGGAGTGGTTTCCCGGAAGAGACGTACCATACCTTCTCCTACAGTCCTATTCCCAGTGACGATGCGGGGGTGGGAGGCATGCTGTGTGTGGTCACCGAGGAAACCGAGCGGGTGATCAGCGAGCGCCGTCTGTCCTTTCTCCAGGATCTTGCAGTGAGGTTAACCGGACTGAAGTCGCAGCAAGATTTGTGGGCAGCGTTGGCGCAATGCTTGGAGAAGGAAAATCGAGATCTTCCCTTCGCTTTATTTTACCTCACGGATCATTCGGGAGTGGAAGCGCATTTGGAAGGTTCTTTTGGCATCGAGAGCGAGCATCCGGTAGCGCCTTTCGTGATTCAGTTAAAAGAATCCGAATCGAGTTCGGCTTGGCCACTAGGCACAGTCACCGAAGCAGGCATTCAGCAGGTGGAGCCCTTGTCGGACCGTTTTGGTTCCGTGCCACATCGGTCATGGGATAGACCGCCTTCGAAAGCCGCGATGGTCCCCATCCTCGATCATGGAGGAGAAAAGGTCACCGGCCATCTGATTGTCGGGTTGAATCCTTATCGGCAGTTTGACGAAGCGTATCGGGGCTTTCTGGACCTTCTTGCTGGGCAGATCTCCACCGCATTGTCCAATATCCGGGCTTACGAACATGAAAGGCAGAGGGCGGAGCAGCTCGCGGCTATCGATCAGGCCAAAACACAGTTCTTTAGCAATGTCAGTCATGAGTTTCGTACTCCCCTGACGCTGACGCTTGGAGCGTTGGAAGATCTGCTGGAGAATCCTAACCAGAGCTTTGGAGCGGCTGGACAGAAGCTCGTTGCAATGGCTCATCGCAACGGCCTGCGTTTGCTGAGATTGGTCAATACATTGTTAGACTTTTCTCGAATCGAAGCGCAGCGCATGGAGCCTGTCTTTGAGCCAGTCGATCTTGCCGAGGTCACTCAAGAATTGGCGGGTCGCTTCGAACCCTTGATGAAAAAGGCGGGGTTAGATTTAGTGATCACCTGTCCACCCTTGAGAGAGCCGGTTTATGTGGACTTGGATTGGTGGGAAAAAATCGTTCTCAATCTGCTCTCCAACGCCTTTAAGTTCACCCAACAAGGAACGGTCCGGGTCACCCTCCAGGAGAGTGATGGAGGCATCGAACTCTGTATCTCCGATACGGGTGCGGGTATTCCTCCGGAAGCCTTGCCTCGCCTATTCGAACGCTTCTATCGTGTTGCTGGATCTCAGAGCCGTAGCCATGAAGGAACAGGCATCGGCTTGGCCTTGGTGCAAGAATTGGTCAAACTGCATGAGGGAGACATCTTGGTCAGCAGTCGGCTCGGAGAAGGCACTTGTTTTACGGTCCGCTTACCTCGCAGAGCAGTTGAATCGTCAGTGGAATCTCGAGGTGCCAAGGACTTCAAATCCCCGTCGAAATTGGAGCAGAGTTTTCTCCAGGAATCCGAACGCTGGATGGGTTCGACCTCGTCCGACGAGCTGCCTCAAATGGATTCAGAAACCGTTTCTGACCATGACCGGAAACGCATCCTGCTTGTCGATGACAGCCTGGACATGCGCGAGTACATTCGGCATCTGCTTGGCAGTCGTTATGTGGTCGATATTGCCAGCGATGGACAAGAAGGTCTTGAGATGGCACTCCGCGCGCTGCCTGACTTAGTGCTCACGGACGTCATGATGCCGAGGATGAATGGCTTTGGCCTTTTGAAAGCGCTCCGAGAGAATGAGTCCACACGCTCGACACCCGTGATCTTTCTATCCGCGAGAGCAGGGGAGGAGTCTCGGGTCGAAGGCATGGATGCCGGTGCGGATGATTATCTGGTTAAACCCTTCGATGCTCGGGAACTCTTGGCGCGGGTGAGCACACATCTTGCCTTGGCTTCGATTCGACAGGCTTCGACCCGGCACGCAAACCAAGCCGAACAACACTTGCGCCATATTTTGGAGGTCTTGCCTGCGGGGGTTTACACCTGCGATCTGGAAGGGCGCATCACCTTTTTCAATTCCAAAGCTCAGGAGCTGTGGCGGCGCACTCCCCTGCTGAATGATCTGCAAGAGCGCTTTTGTGCGTTTCGAGGGGTGCGACTGCCCGATGGTACAGAGATCGCACCCGAGCAGACGCCCATCGCCGAGGCCATTCGATTGGGGAAAAGCTTTCGGCATGTCGAAGCGGAGGCTGTTCGTCACGATGGCAGCTCTTTGATGGCTAGCGTCACGATTGATCCGCTTCGAAATGATCGCGGCGAGATCGTCGGCGCCATTAACATCTTCCAAGACATTACGGAGTCCCGTGTTGCAGCACGTGTGCTCGAGAGAGAATTGGAAGATCGCCAGCGAGCGATTCATCACGCGAACTTTCTCAGTGCCCTCAGCCAAAAGCTCGGGCTTCTAAATAATCCCAAGGATATTCTCAGCACTGCGGCAGAAGGGCTGGGAAGCCACCTCCAGGTGGCTCATTGCTGCTTCATGGAAGCCGATGAGAACGCCGATTATTTACACCTTGTCGAAGATTGGCACAGCGAACGGAGTCGGTCGTTCCCATCGCTTTTGGATGTGAAAACGCTTGGTTCAGCCCGCTTGCAGTCTGATCTCATTCAGGGAGTCCTCGCGGTCGAGGACACAGCGACGCATGAGATGACTCAACGTTCTGCCCACATCTGGGTGGAGCACGATGTAGCGGCCTTTGCCTGTGCGCCATTTTCTCAGGCCGGTCGTTTACGTACTCTGCTGGCGATCACTGCGAGTGACGTCAGGTCGTGGCGAAGTGATGAGCTGAACTTGCTCGAAAATGTCGTGAATCGTGTTCAGCCGCTTGTGGAGCAGGCTCGAGGTGCAGAGGCCTTACAAAAACGCACGGAGCGCATGCAACTGCTTTCAGAGACGCTGGCACAATTGCTCAGTGCTCGAAATCCTGACACGGTTGTGCGGGAGCTTTTTGCTAAGGTGACGATGCACCTGAGTGCGGACACTTTTTTCAACTTCATGGTCAATGAAGCTGGAGATGCATTGGAACTGCACTCCTATGCGGGCATTTCTGAAGAAACCGCGCAGGCGATGCACCGGCTGGAGTTTGGCCAATCGATCTGTGGTGCAGTGGCAAAGTCTTGCCGAGGCCTCGTGGTCAATGACATCCGAAACTCGTTGGATCCTCGTGCCGATCTGGTGAGGAAGCTCGAGATCCAGACCTACGTTTGCCACCCCCTGATGGCCGGAGGAAAGCTTTTGGGGACTCTTTCCTTTGCCAGCCGCGTTCGGCATCAGTTTGATGAAGACGAGTTGAAGTTCATTCGAATCGTCACACACTCCGCAGCCTTGGTCATTGAGCAGTTGCAGGCGTCACAAGCGCGCCAACGCCTCGCTGCTATTGTGGCGTCATCCGACGATGCCATCATAAGCAAAGATCTAAATGGCCTTATCACCAGTTGGAATCAGGGAGCCCAACGAATCTTTGGTTATGAGGCCCATGAAGTCATTGGACAGCCTGTGAGCATCTTGATCCCAGAAGATCGACTTCATGAAGAACATTCCATCCTCGAGGGAGTCAGAGAAGGAAATCCCATCCATCATTACGAGACTGTGAGGCAGCGTAAGGATGGGCAGAAAATCGATATTTCTCTCTCCATTTCTCCGATCAAAGATTCCGAAGGCCGAGTGATAGGTGCCTCAAAAATTGGCCGAGACATCACCGAAAAGAAAAAAAATGAGGTGGAGTTGGTGCGGCGTGAACAGCTCTACCGCAGCATTGGGGAATCGATAAACTACGGTATCTGGGTCTGTGATGCGGAGGGCAATAACCTCTACTTGAGTGATTCGTTGCTCAATCTGGTGGGCATGACTCAAGAAGAGTGCGCTAACTTTGGGATCATTCGCGCACTTCATCCCGAAGATGCCGAACGGACGTTGAGCGATTGGAAAGCTCATTCTTACCGTGGTGGAGTTTGGGAAAGGGAGCACCGATTTAAAGGCACCGATGGTCAATGGCATCCGGTGCTTTCACGCGGCATCCCGATCAGGGATGAAAATGGACAAATCATTCGTTGGGCAGGAATCCATCTGGATATATCGACCTTCAAAAAAACAGAGGAAGCTCTGCGTCAACAATCTCAGATTCTCGCCCTGCTCAATCAGGTGAGCAGTGCGCTGGTCGCGGAACGCAATCTGGAAAAGATTGTCCAAAGTGTGACCGACGCCTGTCGTGAGATCTCAGGAGCTCAGTTTGGCGCTTTCTTCTATAATGTGGCGGATGAAAAAGGGGAGTCATTCACTCTTTACACCCTTTCGGGTGCTCCCAAAGAGGCGTTCTCCATGTATCCAATGCCGCGTAAGACGGAATTATTTGGTCCAACGTTTCGCGGAGAGGGCGTCGTTCGCATCGATGATGTGCTCAATGATCCGAGGTATGGAAAAAACGAGCCCTACCATGGCTTGCCCTCTGGGCATTTACCCGTGCGGAGCTACCTCGCTGTGCCAGTGATCTCCAGTTCCGGGCAGGTCATTGGCGGTCTGTTTCTGGGGCACGAAGAACCGGGTGTGTTTAAAGAGGCCGTGGAAGGCATTTTGATGGGTATGGCAGCCCAAGCTGCAATCGCGATCGACAATGCTCAGCTTTACACAAGTCTTCAGCGTGAGCTTGAGCAAGTGAAGACCGTCGAGAGCGCTCTACGTGAAAGTGAGAAGAGCTGGCGTGAGATGGCGGAATCCATGCCTCACTTGGTCTGGACCTGCGGACCTGACGGAAACTGGGATTTCGTCAGTCCTCAATGGTGCACATACACCGGCCGTGCCGAATGTGAGCAACGAAGTTGGGGCTGGAGGGATTCCATACACCCCGAGGACTTGCCTGTGTGGAATCAGGCTTGGGAACGGGCTGTGGCAGCACGTCAAGCCATGGATGCGGAAGTGCGCATCCGGCGGGCGGATGGTCAGTTCCGATGGTTTAAAACCCGTGCGGTGCCAGTGATGGACGCCGGGAAAAATATCCTCAAATGGTATGGGTCGAACACGGACATCGAAGACATCAAGCTGACCGACAACATCCTCCGTGAACGGGAGGCCCATCTCTCCGCTATTTTTGCCCAAGCTGGATCAGGCATTGTTCAGACGGACACGCAAGGATCCATCGTGATGGTGAACGATGCCTACTGTGAAATCGTGGCCAGGACGCGGGATGAACTTCTAGGCCTCAATATCCACGATCTAACCCACCCGGATGATCGATCTCAAAACCAAGTGGTTTTTGATGCCATGATGAAAGGTGGCTCCTCGTTCATCATTGAAAAACGGGATGTCTTGCCCGACGGCACTTATGCTTGGGTTCGTAACAGTGTGGTCGGTATTCGCGATGAGCATGGTCTCGTTACGGCGGGGTTGATCATCACCCAAGATATCACCGACAGTCGCGAGGCCGAAGATGCGTTGCGCGCCAGTGAAGAGCAGCTTCGTCTCGTGACCGATCATGCTCCCGTTTTACTTGCGCAGTTTGATCGTGAGCATCACTACAAGTTTATCAACGCACCGTATGCTAGTCACTATGGAGCAGAGCCACAGGAGGCCATTGGCAGACACGCCCGAGACATCATCGGAGACAGCGGTTATAAAGCCATTCTCCCCATGATGGAGAAGGCCTTCTCGGGTGAACGTGTTGAGTTTGAAATGGCGATTCCAGACACGACTTCGGAGACGAAGTGGGCCCACGTCATTTTCGTTCCTGAACGTAGCTCGGATGGTGTCGTGGTGGGTATTGTGGCCGTGCTCACGGACATCAGCATGCGGAAGCAGGTGGAGAATGATTTGGAGCAGGCGCGAGATCGTGCCTTGGAGGCAGTGCGCGCCAAGGACGATTTCTTGGCACGGCTGTCTCATGAACTCCGCACGCCCCTCAGCCCGGTCTTACTCCTGGCCAGTGAAGGGAGTAAAAATAAAGACTTGCCGGAGGAGATTCGAACGGATTTTGAAACGATTCGAAAAAATGTGGATCTCGAAGCTCGGTTGATTGATGATTTGTTAGACATTACCCGTATCACGCGGGGGAAATTGGTGCTCGAGATGCGGCGGCTCAATGTGAATGATGTCATTCGAGATGCCTTGGCGACGATTCATAACGAAGCCCATACCAAGGGAGTCCATGTGAAGTTGAAGTTGGGAGACGAGTCTCTCATCGTGCACGCGGACTCGGTGCGTTTACAGCAAGTGCTTTGGAACCTCTTAAACAATGCGGTGAAGTTCACGCCGCAGGAGGGATGTATCCAAGTGAGCACCCGGCTAGGCGAAACCGGGCGGAGTGTCATCGTCGAGATCACAGATACGGGAATCGGCATGACCACAGCCGAGATCATGCGTATTTTTGATGCGTTCTCGCAGGGAGATCATGCGGGGCGCGGTGGCTCACAAAGGTTTGGAGGACTTGGTCTCGGCTTAGCCATTTCTCGCATGTTGATGGAGCTTCATCAGGGGCATATCGAAGCGAAGAGCAAGGGGCCAGGTCAAGGATCTACCTTCATCCTTCGGATTCCGTTGATCCAAAATGATCCCTTATCCAAGGACCCTGAATCAGGCACTGAGGAAGGTGAGCCACTCACACTGACGCCCGAACGGGCTCATTTAGCTTGGCGTATTTTGCTCGTGGAGGACCATGTGCCCACTCGCACGGCCTTGGCCCAGCTATTGCGTCGGCGGAACTACCGGGTCGAGACGGCCGGCTCTCTGCGTGAGGCGCGTGAACAGGTGCAGCAGCAGGAGTTCGATCTGCTGATTTCGGATCTCGGCCTTCCTGATGGAACGGGCTATGACTTGATGGAAGAACTGCGGGATCGGTTTCCTCTGAAGGGCATCGCTGTCAGTGGATTTGGGATGGAGCAAGACTTAGCTCACAGTCGTCAGTCGGGGTTTGTCTCCCACTTGATCAAGCCAGTTCGCATTGAGGCGCTGGAATCAGCTTTGGCTGCATTGTCAGTTTCTCGCGAAACTCCCGCATAGAAGGCCTAAAAGGCTGGGTCGTTAGAGAGTGTGTGGCTTTCGGAAGGAAGTCAGCCGACGAAAATCACGGCTTCTCAGGTTGATGAATCCGGAATTTCTCCAGCTTTTCTTTGAGGCGTTCGACTTCGGTTTCGAGTTCCCCGATTTTTTTCTCCAATCCAGCGCAGTATTTTTCAGGGTTCCTTTGTTGGAGCCGTTCGATCAGATTGAAGAGCAGAGCCAGCCTCCACAGTCGGCTCTGAAGCGTGCGCAGGCGATATGCGCGTAGCAGCTTACCCGCGCGGAAAAAGCGAGCGAAGCGGAAGGCATTGAGCACGCGGAGGAACGCCACCAGCGGGAGCAGGATGATGATGAGGTTGATCCAGTTTTTCTGGCAATAGGCCAACTTTTGCGGAGTGGCGGCCACCATCCAGATGAATTCGGCCGTGAAACCCACCCAGATCAGACAGGTGATCAGATGGACGGTTAGGGCGAGATGAGGCCGACTTTCCAGATTCTCTCCAGAGCCCAGCTCCACACCGAGGACCGGCAGAACGAGCAGGGTCAGGATGAGCATGGGCAGCGCGAGTTTTTGCTCCAGTTTTTCCGTGGTCGCCGGTCCTGTGTGCCTCCACCCCACGCGTGGAATCCATAGCCATCCCCCCGGTGTGCTCGTCGCGGTGGTCATCCGTAGCGGAGGGATCAGTGAGGTGAGAATCAAACGCTTGATGCGGGAGGACCAGGAATCGGTGGCGAGAAAGATCCCCCAAAGTCCTTCAATGAACACGATGCCCCACAGGGTAAGGAGAGCCTGCAAATACCAAGGGTGCAGGCGCAGTGTCTCGCGCAGAGTTTCGCCACTGTCACCGTGAGGCAGGATGACTCCCACGAGCAACAGGAAAAGCAGAGCCAGCAAGAGCATCGATCCGTGACGAGCCGGGGTAGTGGCAGGAGGCGGCGAAACGGTCACTTCGGGAGTCATCGGAGGCGAATTCCTAGAGATTACGGCAGTACGTCCCGGCCAACTAAACCGAAGGAGGGGGCGGCTGCCAGCAAATGCTTATCATGCGAATAAATATCCGTTAGGCCATGGAGGGCAGCAGTAGCCAGATGTGTGGCGTCCCCAGAGCGCAGGTAGGTGCTGGTGCTGAGAGATAAAAAATGACGCTCTACGAATTTTTGCACAGGCCGATCCAGCGGTAACCAAGTCCAGACGCCTGCCTTTTCATCCGTTTCAAAGTGCATCCATACAGTCTTTAATGTCTTCGCAGTTAGGCTGCCCTCACACAGTTTACGATGCAGCGCAGCTAAAACCTCAGTGCGTCCCCAGATTGAGCACACCTTGGTGGTCGGTTGAGCGGCAAGCGCTCGGACAAGATGAGCATTCGGCTCAGGAAGATAGCACTTCAAAATGTAGTTCGAGTCGAAGTACATCATGGTCTTCAGCGGTCGCGGTCGTCACTGAGGATCTCAGCAGCATCACTTTTTTGGGCAGGTAAACCTGCGATCCAGCTTTCTCGATCAGGTAGTGACACGCCTTCCTGTGGGGGGGCAGATGGAGCCTGCAAAACGGCAATGACCTGACCTCGATCAGTGACTCGGACGGGTTGAAGGGCTGCTTCACGGACAATGCTCCCGGTGCGATCATGGAGTTCTCGGATGGACACTGTTTTCATATGTGACACATGGTGACACAAAAGGAGTGATTTGGCAAATCGGCGATAATTTGCAAAAAGCTCAGTCTCCCCCATCTTGTCGACCCTCCTATGCCCGAACTCGAAAAGACCTACACCCCGGCGGAAGTTGAATCCCGCTGGTATCAGCGCTGGCTTGATGACAAGTGCTTTGAAGCCGACCCTGCTCGGGTCAGTGAAAAGCGCCCGGCTTACTCCATCGTCATCCCACCGCCGAACGTCACGGGCATCCTCACCCTCGGCCACGTGCTGAATAACACCATTCAGGACATTCTGTCCCGCCGCGCCCGCATGTTGGGTAAGGAAGTGCTCTGGCTTCCCGGCACCGACCACGCGGGTATCGCCACCCAGAACGTGGTGGAAAAGACCCTGAAAAAACAGGGCGTGATCAAGCATCGCGATGACCTGGGCCGTGAGAAGCTGGTGGAGAAAATCTGGGAGTGGAAGGAAAAGCACGGCGGCATCATTATCCAGCAGCTCAAGAAACTGGGTGCTTCCTGCGATTGGAGCCGCGAGCGTTTTACTTTCGATGATGACTACAACCGCTGCGTGATGCGCGTGTTTGTGGACCTCTATAAAAAAGGCCTCATCTACCGAGGCAAGCGCATGGTGAACTGGTGCCCTTCCTCCCTCACCGCGCTGAGCGATGAAGAGGTGGAGATGAAGCAGCAGAACGGCTTCATGTATCATTTCAAAGTGCAGGTGGTGGAGGAGCCGGACACTTGGCTGACCATCGCCACGACCCGCCCTGAGACGATCCCGGGCGACACGGCGGTAGCGGTGAATCCGAAGGACGAGCGGTATGCTCATCTCATCGGCAAGCACATCCGTCGTCCGCTGCCGCTGGAGAACCAGGCCGCGATCCCGATCGTGGGAGATGACCATGTGGATTTCGAATTCGGCACCGGCGTGCTGAAGGTAACCCCTGCCCATGACAAGGCCGACTTTGAAATCGGTCAGCGTCACAACCTGGAGATCATTGACGTGCTGCACCCGAATGCCGTGCTCAATGATTTGGCAGGCAAGGACCTTGCCGGGTTGGAGCGCTTCGAAGGCCGCAAGAAGGCGGTGGAACTGCTGCGTGAGATGGAGGCCCTCATCAAGGAAGAGCCGCATCAGAATAACGTGGGTTATTCCGAGCGTGCCGGCGTGCCGATTGAGCCGCGCCTCAGCGAGCAGTGGTTCCTGAAATACCCGAGCGTGAAGGAGGCGCGGGAGTGTGTCTGGGACGGGAGCGCACGCGTCTCGCGTGCAGACTCCGGCGTCTCGCCGGAGTCTGTCCCTGGAGATGGCAACACGTCAGAACGGCATTCCGCGGGGACGCAGAATGCTGCCCGCGAGGACGCGTGCGCTCCAGGTCCGATGCGCTTCTACCCGGACCGCTGGGCCAAGGTGTATGATCATTGGATGGGTGGCCTCCAGGACTGGTGCATCAGCCGCCAGGTGTGGTGGGGGCATCGCATTCCGGTGTGGTATCGTGGTGAAGAAGTTTACTGCGGTGTTGATGCGCCCGAAGGTGATGGCTGGTCCCAAGACCCCGACGTGCTCGACACTTGGTTCAGCTCCTGGCTGTGGCCGTTTGCCACCATGGGCTGGACGGGTGACAAAGAGAAGGACGCGCAGAACCCGATGCTGAAGGCTTTCTATCCGACCACCGATCTGGTGACTGGGCCGGACATCATCTTCTTCTGGGTGGCCCGCATGATCATGGCGGGTTACGAGTGGATGGGTGAGATGCCGTTCAAGAACGTCTACTTCACGGGCATCATCCGTGACAAGCAGGGTCGTAAGATGTCGAAGTCTCTCGGCAACTCCCCGGACCCGCTGGAACTCATCGCCAACTACAGCGCCGACGCCCTCCGCTTCGGCATCATGCGCAGCGCTCCGCTGGGCCAGGACATCTGCTTCGATGAGAAGAACGTGGAGCTGGGTCGCAACTTCTGCACCAAGCTGTGGAATGCTGCGCGCTTCCGTCAAATGCAGGGTGGAGCCACGGAAACAGAGATCAGTGCCGAACTGCTGAGCAGCGACGACAAGTGGATCCTGCTGCGTCTAAATGCCGCGATTAGCGAGGTGACCACCGCTCTGGAAGAATACCGCTTCAGCGACGCCACCGCCAGCCTCTACCGCTTCTTCTGGAGCGAGTATTGCGACTGGTATATCGAGGCCTCCAAGGCAGTGCTCCAGGGTAGCGATGAGAAGCGCAAGGCCAACACCCTGGCCGTGATCGACTTCATCCTCGGTAACGCCCTGCGCCTGTTCCATCCCTTCCTGCCGTTCATCACGGAGGAGCTTTGGCATGGCATGGGCTTCAGCGCCGACATGCCAGAAAACCAGGGCGGTAAGAGCATCATGTTCGCCCCGTGGCCGAAGCTCTTGGATGAGGATGAACTCGCTTATTTCGGCATTCTGCCGGAAGATGAAAAAACGGCTAACGACAAGTATGAAGCGGTCAACCTGGGCCGTGGCCTGAAGAGCAGCTTCAACATCAACAAGCGCGTACGCTTTGTGCTGAAGCCAAACACTGACATCCCCGCTCACGAGATCGAGGTGCTGCGCATCCTTCTCAATGCCGAGCCTCTGGATGTGGATACGGCTTACGCACCACCGAAAGGCACGCCGACAGCCCTCACCCCACTGGGTCAGCTCTTCCTACCCCTGGACGGCCTGATCGATGTGGAGGCTGAACGTGCCCGTGTGACCAAGGAACTGGCCAAGGTCAGTTCAGAGTTGGACAAAGTCCGCACCAAGCTGGCCGACGAAAACTTCACCTCCAAGGTGCCGCAGAAGGTGCTCGATGAGCACAAGCAGCGCGAGACCGACTGGCAGGAGAAGAAGGCCAAGCTGGAAGAGATGATGAGTGCGCTGGGCTAACTAACAGCGTCAAGAGAGTCAAAGGTCAAAGAGGTCAAGCAGGGGGTCAAAGCCCTGCTAGGCCTCTTTGATTTTTCTTTCAAGCTTCGCCGCAGGTCGCTTTAGCCTGCATTGCGCTGCCTCCTGGAAGGAGGCGAGAGGTTCGCCCCGGGTGAAGCGAACGGAGTGAGCGAGAACCCGGGGATGCATGCAGACAATGCCTCAGGTCAATACCGCGCACCGGAGGTGCGCGAGAAGTATCCCTGGGCTCTTCCATCGATGAAGGGGTAAAACGGTCATCATGGGTTGATTGTGGATGTCTCGCGCACCTCCGGCGCGCAGCCCTGAACGAACTCGTTCTTTTTCGAGCCGGGTTTTTTTGTTCGCTTCGCTCACGCCGCCCCCGGCTAATTTCTGCCACCCCTCTGGGGTGACTCGACACATGATCGGGATTCTCATTTCTCCATTTTAACGCGGCTGATTCTTCTCGGCCTCCGCATACCAAAATCACCTCTCTCGACCCTTTCTTAACGGCCCAGTCTTGACTTCTTGACCGACTCCCAACCCTGCCTCATCTGACCGCCAACTCACCACGACCATGTCCTACCAGAAAAACGCTGAAGCCCAAGGAGTCATCTTTGCACCGTATGCCCCAGGTTATCTGAACCTGTGCATTCGTTCCGGCAATCAACTCATTACCTCAGGGCATGTGAGTGATTTGAAAGGCAAATTGGGGGCGGATCTGAGCGTGGAAGAAGGTTATAAGGCCGCCCGCAATTGCGTGGAGAAAATCCTGAATTCGGTGTGGAACACCCATGGAACCCTGGACGGCTTGCGAGTGATCAAAGTGCTGGGTTGTGTGAATTCGACCCTGGAGTTTACGGACCAGCACCTCGTCATCAACGGGGCTTCAGATCTGCTGCACGTCATCTTCGGCAAGGATGGAAATGGTTACCATGCCCGCAGCGCCCTCGGTTTCGCCCAACTCCCAACCGGGGCCGCCGTGGAGGTGGAGGCGATTTTCGAGGTCATGAGCTAACGCTCAGAAGGGGAAGAGCGCTATCGCTCACGCATCTCTTTGACTCCGGCGCGGATAAAGGTGAATATTCATCTGAATAACGCGTCCCTGGCGCCCGTCTCAGCCTTTGCCATCCCTAAAACATGCCCGCCTCAACTGCGCCTGATTCTGGCGAAGTCCCGGACTCTGACCTGGTCAAGCGCTGCCAGGCGGGCGACACGCGCGCATTCGATGCGCTCGTGAGCCGTTATCGTGGGAGGATCTACGCCATGACTTACCACATGATCCAGAATGAAACCGAGGCTTGGGACCTCGCGCAGGAGGCCTTCATCAAGGCTTGGCGCGCGTTGCCTCGGTTTAAGCTGGATTCGAGCTTTTACACCTGGCTCTACCGCATCGCCCACAATGTCACTTACGACTACCTGCGGAAGAAAAAGATCCAAGGCGATGGCGAGTTTGACGATTCCCGCACGGAGCACAAGGCGGCGGCCGGGGCTGAAACGGTGCCTCATGGCGATGATGCTCCGGACACAGCGCTGAAAAATGCCGAACTGGGGCAGCGCATCCACGCTGCGATTGCCCAGCTCAGCCCGGAGCATCGACAAGTCATCGTTTTGCGTGAGGTGGAAGGCCTTCAATATGAAGAAATCGCCGCCACGATTCCGTGCTCCCTGGGCACGGTGATGAGTCGTCTTTTTTACGCCCGAAAGAAACTCCAGGAACTGCTGAAAGACACCTATGAAAACGCCACCTGAAGACCATGACCTGATCCGCTGGCTGGATGGAGAGATGAGCGCTACAGAATTGGAGCGCTTCACCGCTCGGCTGGAGACTGACTCCGCTCTCAAGGCGGAGGCTGAATTCATGCAGCGCATGTGTGCGGATGTCCGCTCCGCACTCCCTGCCGAGATGCCGGTTCCCTATGGTGATTTTTTCAATTCACAGATTCAGGTGCGCTTAACCCAAGAAACCGTGGGGTCTTCATCGGTCTTGACGGGAGAGAGGGCGAGCTGGCTGGATTGGTTCCGCTTGCCGAGCTTTGTCACGGCAGCCGCTGTCGCGGTGGCCGTGGTGACGGCGGGTGTGATGATTGTGAGACAGCCGAGTGAAGTCGGGAACAGCTTGGTGCTAAGCTCCTATGCTCCCAATGGTAAGGTCCAAGTCAGTTCCTACCAGTCGGCGGAAGCTCAGGCGACGGTCCTGGTCTTGGATGGCTTGGAAGCGATCCCTGCAGATAGGAAGATTGTCGGCTATCACATTGATCGCAGTGAGATGAATACGGAGATGGCAGCCACGACCCTGTATGGTAGCGGTGGCGAGGTGTTGGTCGTCTCGACCGATTCGCGCAATCAGCCTCGTCTTCTGGCCGCAGCCATGACTCGATGATGAAGTTACTCGCTCCCATCGCTGCTTGCTTCACCCTGTGGACCCTGACCGCTCTGGGGGCAGGAGAAGTGCCGCCTACGGTTCAGCAGTTACCCGTGACCAAACCGGCCACCGAGGGACAGGTTTGGGGTGCCTTGATTTACGCTTCAGATACGGCCCCTCAAGGAGGCACTAACGAGGCCCCTCCGGCCAGCCTGAAAAACCTGCCGGAGCGTCTCGGCAAAGTCTTCCCCTACAAGCACTATCAAATTCTGGGTCAGCATCTCCAAGATGTTTTTCGGGAATATGAATCTTGGGTGGTGCCCTCGAAGGATCTCTTTTTGAAAGTGGACTCGAAAGGTCCCGCCGTGGGGGGAGGGGTCAATTTACACCTCCAGTTTTGGCGAGATCAGCAGGTACTCGTGAAAACCGATGCCGTTCTGAAAGCCAACAGTCCCCTCTTCATCGCCGGACCCACGTGGCGGGAGGGGAAGCTGATTTTCGTCTTGGTGCTCCAGTGAGGTGAAGCTTCCGGCCTCAGCCGGGCTTACCGCCTAGGACCCGCATCTGGCTGCGATATTCACGCGGTGTGCTGCCGACGACTTCACGGAAACGGCGATTGAAGTTGGCGAGGTTTCGATAACCGCAATCCAACGCGATATCAGTGATATTATTCTGATCCTCCGCAATCATGCGGCAAGCGCGGCCAATTCGAACTTCATTGATGTACTCCGGCACGGTTTTCCCAGTGCGGGAACGGAAGAAGCGACTGAAGGCCCCTTCGCTCAAATGGGCCAGACGGGCGAGCTGAGCGCGGTCAATATCCTCGGTCAGATGCTGGTGGATGTAATCGCAGACACGCTCCATGCGGCCCTGATCTGTGGCATGCAGCGTGGGCTCATAGGCCGCACTGGCTAGAGGCTTCAGATCCTTCGCACGTGACATGGAGTCGAGGATGGCCAGCAGATCGACCACTCGGGTGAGGCCGTCATTTTCAGCGAGATGGCGCAGACGCAGGGAGATCTCTTTGCGCACGGGGCCGCGCACTTCCAGACCACGACTGGCTCGGCGTAACAAACGCCGCACAGACTCCAACTCGGGCATGGCCATGAAGTCCTTGCCCAGGAAGTTTTCATCGAAACGGATGATGATGGCATCGACGATACCGGCGTTTTCCTCCTGGTGCCAGACGTGGGGCAGATTTGACCCGACAAGGACGAGATCGCCATCGCTGATGGGGGCAATGTTATCCCCGACAACGCGGTGCCCACGGCTTCGAATGGCGAGGGTGATCTGGAATTCCGGGTGAAAGTGCCAGCGCGTGCCGTAGTCGGGTCCATGCACCAATTCACAATGGAACGACTCCCAGTCACGACGTGGGACTTTCTCAAAGACAGGCTTCATGAGGGGGAATATAAAGGGGATTCACGGGATGCCAAACATGCGGTTGTGCTCAAGAATGAACCTTTGGTGCTCTCCAGCAAGAGGTTGCAGCTTGGGCCGTGGTGCGGTTAAATCTCGGCTTCCATGCCACCCGAACACGAGGCCCTGCTCATCCTGACTCGCCAGCAATTTCCTGCGTTGGAGGATGTGCCATGTCGGGTCGAGCCCATCCTGAAAGGTGGGTCTGACCGGCACTTCTATCGATTCATTTGGGAAGGCCAAGCTCATCCAGATATGATCCTCATGGTCTATACGATGGCACGGCGTGACAATCCTAAATTTGTTCCAGCGACTCGCCGCTTGGCAGCTCTAGGCGTAAATGTCCCGGCCATTTATGCTTTTGATGAGCAGCGTCTCTGCGTGTGGTTGGAGGATTTGGGGCGGGATGATCTCCATGCTCATCGAGAAGAGCCCTGGGCTAGTCGTCGCCCTCTTTATGAGGCGACCTTGAGGGAGGCAGCCAAGTTGCATAGCGTGAAAGCTGCTTCCCTAACCTCGGCGGAGCTGAGCGCTCTGGAGCCTGAGTTCGATGAGGCTCTTTACGAATGGGAGCAGAGCTACTTTATCGAGCACTTCGTGCGCGGGGTTCTGCGTCGGAACTCCGAGGCCACCGAGCAGACCGAAGCGCGCCAGACCTTGCTGGAACTTCGTCAGCGTCTGGCTCGCCGCCCGCGCTGTCTCGTGCATCGAGATTTTCAGAGCCAAAACGTGCTGCTGCGAGAGGGCACGGCATGGCTGGTGGATTACCAGGGCCTTCGAGCCGGTTTGGCCGAGTATGATTTGGCCTCCCTGCTTTATGATCCGTATGTGACGATCAGCCGCAGTGAGCGGGGTGAGTTGCTCCAGTATTATGCTGAATTGAGAGGCATCCCCTTGTCGGAGTTACGCAAGGTCTTTTTCCAGTGCGCCGCGCAACGCTTGATGCAGGCGCTCGGGGCTTATGGGAACCTGAGTCGTAACCAGGGTAAAACGCAATTCGAGCAGCACATCCCCGCTGGGCTGAAAAATCTCGCTTCCGTGTGCGAGGAAGCTCCCGAGCTCGAGCCGCTGCGCAGCCTTTTCCTGTGATGCATCTTTTCCTGCCTGCCGCAGACATGGCCCCTTTCCTGGTGGAAGAGCTGGCCAGATCGGGTGTCTTGACACCATCAGTTCTTCCCGCCGCAGACTATGCTCCGTTAGTTCAGGCGGATAGCTTGCCTGAGCACTCGCTGCTGGCGTTCGCGTGGCAAACGCTTCCCAATGCCATCTCTGTGACGGGTGCCTCGATCAATGGTTGGGCGGATCAGATCATTGGTCGGATCGCCGGTGTGGTGTCGGATGCTGGCCCTTGGCGCTTGCATCTCTGGCCGGTGTATGGGGAAGGGCGTGCAGGCTGGCATCGCTGCGAGTTGATTCGAGCGGCTCTGATGGAGCGGCTGAAAAAAAAGCGACGCGCTCTTTTGAAGGGCTTCGAAGAGGGGAGTACGGCCTGGACGTCGCAAACTTCTCTGGTCCAGGCCATGCTCACGGGGCCTGATGCGGGCTTCCTTTCCGTGGCTGTGGCCCCACAGCCTTTTGATCGACGTGCTTTGATCTCGACGTTTCCAGGGGGTGTCATCGCGCATGCCGAAGACAAGGCTGCTCCGAGTCGGGCTTTTGCCAAGGTGATTGAGGCGGAACTCCGGCTCGGGCGTCACATTCAGAAAGGCCAAACCTGTGTGGATTTGGGTGCTTCGCCGGGGAGTTGGAGCTATGTGGCCATTCAGCGTGGTGCTTATGTGACGGCGATTGATCGCAGCCCGCTGCGAGAAGATTTGATGCGCAATCCAAGGCTCACTTTTCAGCAGGCCGATGCCTTCAAGTTCCGCCCCCCTCAACCTGTGGACTGGCTGATCTGCGATATCATCGCCGCTCCACAACGCAGCATCGACCTCCTGCTGGAATGGCTGCGTGAAGGGCAGATGAGTCAGTTCATCGTGACCATCAAGTTCAAAGGCACAGAGGAATATGCGTTGCTGGATCAGCTCAAAGAACAAGCGGCACCCCTCTGCAGCGATTTTCGTCTCATGCGGTTATGCGCCAATAAAAACGAAGTGACTGCCTTTGGCGTGGTCTGACGCCGAACACGTCATTTCCACGGAGAGAAGACATTCCGCAGGAAAGAAGCACGGCGGTGGCACCGTGACTTCTTTTTGTCTCGGATCGACCGCCATTTGTCGTTAATTTTTATCTTTCGCATGACCTTCCGCGCCGCCCTGCTGTCCCTTTTCACTGTTTCTGCCGCTCTGGCGCAGCCTGCCACCACGCCGGTGTTTTGGCCTGACAAGAACGGTCCCACCTTTGATGGTATCGTGCCTGCCGATGAGGCTGCCCGGTTGCCATTAAAATGGAATGCTGAAACCGGCGAGAATATTGCCTGGAAAACCGACCTCGAAGATGAAGGTCACAGCAGTCCCGTCATCGGTGGCGACATGATCTGGTTCACGTCAGCTAAGACGGATGGGACCAAGCAGTATGTTTATGGGATTGATCGCCACACGGGAAAGGTGATCCATCATCTGTTGGTCTTTGAAAATGCAGCACCCGAAGAGTTAGGGAACCCGCTCAACAATTATGCGGCACCTTCACCCGTCTTGGAAGCAGACGCTCTCTATGTGCATTTCGGCACCTATGGCACCGCGCGTCTGGATCCGGCGACAGGTCAAAAGGTGTGGGAACGCCGGGATATCAATGTGCGCCACTATCGCGGTCCTGGGTCATCTCCGATCCTTCATGGGGACATGCTGATCCTCACCTTCGATGGCATCGATCAGCAGTTCGTTACCGCCCTGAACAAGAAGACTGGGGAGACCCTGTGGAAAACACCACGAACCACGGATTACGGTGACCTCGATGCCGAAGGACATCCCACGCGTGATGGGGATATGCGTAAGGCGTATCATACCCCCAGTGTTTTCAATCTAGCAGGTGTGGAAACACTCGTTTCCATCGGCTCTCGCGCTGCTTTTGGTTATGCTGTGGATAGCGGCAAGGAATTGTGGACGGTTCGTCACGGCGGATTCAACGCGGCCATCCGCCCGCTTGTCTGCAAGGACGTATTGATCCTGAATACAGGTTCGGAGCGGTCCCACACCCTCGGCGTGCGCATCGATGGTCAGATGAAAGGTGACATCACCGAGAGTCATGTGATCTGGGATCGCGAGAAGCGAAATGCGAGTGAAGCTAACTCGGTTCTGGTCGGGGATCTGTTGTTCCAGATCACACGCGGAGGGATCGTGACCTGCATGAACCCGATCCGTGGTGAAGACGTCTGGGAAGAACGCCTAACCGGTCAACACCTGCCTAGCCCGATCGCCGCAGGAGACCGACTCTATTTCAGCAATGACCGTGGAGATACTCGAGTGCTGCGCGCAGGTCCAAAATTCGAGGTCTTGGCCGAAAACACCCTTCCTGATGCGATGACGGCGGCACCTGCCGTGGCGGACGGAGCTCTATTTATCCGGACTAAAAAACAGCTTTTTAAAATCGCCACACCTTGACAGCGATCAAAAGCAGATCGGAAAACTGGACAGAAAGGCTAAAACGCGCTGGATTCCGCATTCTATCAAGGAAAATCGGGCGTCGGATAAATCACATTTCCCCGCATAAATACGTCGCAAAGCTCGAAAACCATGTTATTATGAAGGCCTCTATGGCTACGACACCGATTCGCAAAACACGTTTCTCCCGCCGCGTCCCAGACCATGTCACCGATGAGCTCGTCAATGTGTTGTCCTCAGGGGAAACACTGGAGTTCAACCAGTTGTTCAAAATGGTCTACGACAATCTGAAGCTGAAGAACGCTGTGAGCGGAGGTGAGGAAATGCTGCGTCTGCGCTCTTATGAGAAGCTGCAGGGACTCGTCAGCCGTGGTCTTTGTGCTAAAGTCGCTAAGACTTACCGCGGCCTGGAAGGTCTGCGTGCCGCACATCAGGCGACGATTGCCGCCCGTAATACGGCCGTGGCTGCTCGCTAATCTCTTTTCCCTTTCAAAATAAACCGCCAGTCTCACCCTTTGAGACGGCGGTTTTTTGTTTTCAGAGGCTTTTTCGTCCTTAGCCTTGACCGTTTCTCACTTCACCCGCACTGGCTGTCCGCATGTCCTACTCTGAGTTTGAATCCGATTTCGAAGCTGTCGAAGGCGAGCCCCTTCCCCCTTCTGAACTGATCCAGGCCATCGCGCCGAAATTAATGCCCTGCCGCATCCGGGAATACGTCCCCGAAGACTTGGAGGCCTGTCTTGAGATTTATCGCTCCAATTCACCCGAGTTCCTGCATCCCCAGGGATTGGAGAGATTTGAGGAGTTTTTGAATGTCGGCACCTCGTATATACTGGTTCTCGAGTATGACGGCGATATTGTCGCCTGTGGCGGCTTGGAATTGATCGGAGACTCAGACAGTGCAGCCCTGGTTAACGGGATGGTGCATCGGGATTATCATCGGCGTGGATTCGGCACCACACTTTTGGCAGCGCGCATTGCCTTGTTAGAGCCCGAGGAGCGGCCTTTGGAGCTGTGGATGCGCGCAGGTAAGAATGTGCTGCCGTTTTATGGCCGTTTCGGCTTCGCCCTGCAAAAGGTGAATCAAGACCGCGCTGATCTTCAACGGGGTGTGGCGACTTTTTGGCTGGGGCTTGACGCTCAAGATATCGCCGATGTGCGGGATGCCTTGGAGGACCGCAGCATCCGAATCTATCTCAACGACCTTGATGAAGAGGAAGAAGAGCTGGATTAAAAGCTGGATTAAACCTTTGAGGCCCTGATTTTGACGGTAAATGCTGATGGGGATCGGAGTTCTGTGACGTTCTCCGTTCTCCATTGCCTCATGAAGCCACTGTTACTTCTTTCTCTTTCCCTCTCTTTGGCACTCGCTGCCTCAGCAGCTCAGGCTGCTGAGGCTACTCAGCCCGCAACCGCGAAACCCAAGCCCTCCACAGCGAATGAAGGCCCTAAGTGGAAGAAGCTGAATCCCCAGACCCCGGCTGGTTTCACTCTGAAGACCCTGGAGGTGGCCAAATACCCGGAGCATACCGTGGAGCTTTATGTGTATGTGCCGGAGGCGGAGGGAACCTGGCCCTGCATCCTGGACATTCACGGTGGTGGCTGGCAGAAGCGCCAGGTGGAGGCGGATAAGCCGATGATGGAGCGGCTGGCTCAGCGCGGTTTTGTCACGGCTTTGGTCAGCTATCGCCTTTCCACAGAGGCAAAATATCCGGCGGCCATTCACGATTGTAAGGCTGCTCTGCGTTGCCTGCGTGCCCATGCCAAGGAGCTCAAAATTGATCCTGAGCGCATTGGCTGCATGGGGGGATCGGCAGGGGGCCACCTTTCAGGTTTGACAGCGATGACCAGCGGCTTGCCCGAATTTGAAGGCCAAGGCCCTTTTAAAGATCAATCCAGCACTGTGAAAGCGGCCATCGTCATGGCAGCGACACAGGACCTCGTGGCAGCCAATCTAGGCAAGAAAAACGAGAGCAGTCTGTTGTTCTTTGGGGTGACGTGCGATGAGAATCCCGAACTCTACAAAGCAGCGTCCCCCATCACCCACGTGCGTGCAGGAGTGCCTCCGACCATTTTCATTGAAGGTGAAAAGGACACTCTGAAAGTGGGCCGCGCGGAGATGATGAAGAAGCTGAAAAGCCTGGGCATCGAAACCGAAGTGCACACCTTAAAATTCGCTCCGCATCCTTTCTGGATGAGTGATCCGTGGTGTGCAGAGACCGTGGAAATTGCCGCAGCATTCTTCAAGAAACACCTGGGTGAGCCGGTGGTAAAATAAACGCTTTCCTAGGGTGAGGTTATGCCTCAGCATGGCCTCGCCATGAAAATCTTATTTAAATCCATCCAGGATATTTTAATGTTTTCGCTCGCGGTGCTTACGATGGCATCTCCAGCTTTTGTCCTGGCTCAATCCTCGCCTTTCGATGTTGAAAAAGATTGGCGGGGGCAGGTGGACATCGCTCCAGGAAAGTATCAGCCCAAATTTAAAGTGGTCTTGGGGGCGAGACTCATCCCCGGGGATAAGAAGCTGGAGCCTGCACAGGTGACCACCGGAAGTGGCACGGAGATCGAAAAGGCCGATATCCTGATCGACGAAGGCCAATGGAATGCGCAAGGCACACGCTTTGCGGACACCCAATTGAAAATCGATCTGGGTGGTGAGCTGGTGGCGACCAACTCCCTTTTCCAAGACTGCGTGCTGCGGAAGGGCGGGGCTTGGTTTGTCCGCTACCACTCCTCAAAATGGACCTTCAATCAGTGTGTGTTTACTGGGCAATTCATCGCCCCCATGAAGCTCGTGGATATTGGGGTGAAGGTGACGAACTGCACCTTCTATGACGTGGACCTGTCCGTGGTTCAGTATCGCGAGGATATCGCCGAGGAGCTGACCCATGAGTGGATGAAAATCGAGAACTGCCGCTTCGTTCGTTGCAAGGTTCCTGAGAGCTTTTTGCTAATGACCAAGAATTGTGTCTTCGATGGCTGCACCTTCGGGCGAGCCGAGTCGGAGATCCCCATCCGTTCCCCTGTCAGTGTGCAAGTCCATCTGCTGAATGCCAATTCATCCAAGCCCAAAGCGGGTAAAAACCGCGACATTACGGTGATCCAGGGAGATATTCTCATCGCAGGAGCGACCTCATTGCAGTATCAGAGGAACGGCAAGACTTTGTCTTTTAAGTGAGGATATCGACAGACAGCGGGCATGATTTGACGGGGGAGTTTTCACCATCAAAGTTGCCCGCTTGTGATGCGCGTCTGCCTTTTCGTCCTCAGCTTCCTGGGCCTGTTCTTACCGGTTCAGGCTCACGTGGTGCCGAACATGACCATTGAGGCGGAGTTCGCTCGGGATCACAGCTTTGTGTTGAGGCTCAATCTGGATCCACGGGTTTTTTTGAGTGATCAGCCCACCTCACTGCCGCCGGTCACGGCCGATTGGTTTCTGAACCAGAGCGAAGAACAGAAAAAGGCGACCTATCAACAGGCGACGGAGTATCTGAAGGCAAATGTGGGCCTGATCTTCAGTGATCAGTCCTTGGCACTGCCTGAGGCTGAATTTGTGGCCATGGATGGTGCGACCAATGAGCCAGTTAAACTGGACACGGTGGAAACGCATCTTCTAGCCACAGCGAAGGGGCAGGTGCCTGCAGGTTCTGACAACTTCAAACTCGCCTTTGGAAAGGCTGCGAACGTCAGCCTGATCCTGCTCAACAGTGAGGAAGGCAATGAGGAGCGGCGCCCGCAGGTGATCTTCCCAGGAGAAACGAGTCGGCCTTTTAAAATCACACCTATGCCTCTTTCGGAAGCCGAAGAAGGAAAGTTTCAAGTCACTGAAGTCAAGGTTCAAAAAGGCATGTCCATTGGCGTTCTTTTTGTGCCTGCCAGCCTCTTTGCGGCTGCATGTGCGTTCGTGGTCATATGGCTCGCCGTCGTCGCCTTTCTTATGAGGCCAAAGCATCGATGAACTCAATCACACGCTTTTCATGCCAGCCACGTAAGCGGTGATCCAGAAAGCCGACATGGCCACCTTCTGCCGGGGCTTCGAGATACAAAAACTCGCTTTGGAACGCCAGATCCTGCGGGAATGAAGGTGGGGCCAGCAGGGGGTCATTCAGGGCATTCAGCAGAAGGGCAGGAATGCTTAATCGGGAAAGATGGGGCAGGGAGCTCGCCCGGGCCCAGTAGTCATCGGCATCCAGAAAACCGTGCAGCGGTGCGGTGAAACGATCATCGAATTCCTTGATCGTGCGAATGAGCCGAATGCCCTGCGTTGGGATATCGGCAGGGAATCGTCGGGCCTTGGTTTCCATCTTCTCGACAAGGGTATTCAAGAAGCGTTTCAGGTAGATGCGATTGTCTGTTCGTTCATCCAGCACTCGTGCGCTAGAGGCTAGATCCACCGGAGCGGAGATGGCCACCGCTGCGACGATCTGTGGGTGAGGCGCTTGCTCGCTCACGCATTTCAAGGTGATGTTTCCCCCCAAGCTGAAACCGATCAGCGCGATTTGAGGATAGGCATCCGAAGCGTGTTCGATGACCGCTCGGAGGTCGTTCGACTCGCCACTGTGATAGGATCGAGGTAGGCGGTTTTCAACTCCCCCACAGCCTCGATAATTCCAAGCCAGCACATTCCATCCGGCGTGGAGTAGAGCCGCTGTCATGCTGCGAATATAAACCGCCTCCGCTGAACCTTCGAGACCGTGAGAAAGGATGGCGAGACGACGGTGCCCGGCATGAAACCAGCGTAAATCCACGAAATCTCCGTCAGGCAGTTCCAGCCGCTGATGCTTCGGGGCAGGCGGTTTGGCCCGCGGGAGGAAGACCGGCAGGACGGTCTGCACGTGTCCGCTGCGCAAGTAGCGTGGAGCCCGGTAGCTGGAGGTGAGGACTGGCATGATGGAACTCGATTCTCGTGCCGAAATATCGAGCTACGGTTAGGCCAGCCACCAGCAAAAACTGCCGCTGGGCACGGGAAGAACATCGCTGGCGCCACGAAGCTGCATCTCGCCATGCTCCAGGCTGCCGCTGCGGAATTGCTGGAATAACAAGTGGTGCAGGGAAATCGGGGTGAGCTCAGGAGTGTGGCAGGAAAGCAGGACACCCAGGGGCTGATCCGAGATCAGTTTGCCGATGAGAGCGAGCAAGGGCGGCAGGTCGTTTTCGATCTTGAAGATCTCCCCCTTGGCACCGCGGCCGTAGCTGGGCGGATCGAGGATAATCAGGTCGTAGTAGCGTTCGCGCCGCAACTCACGCTCCAGAAACTTGGTCACATCATCCACAATCCAGCGGATGGGTTTGTCATCGAGTCCGTTGAGATTGGCGTTTTTGCGGGCCCAATCCACCATGCCTTTAGAGGCATCCACATGACACACTTCGGCTCCACCGTGCGCTGCGGCCAGGGTGCTGCCGCCGGAGTAGGCGAAGAGATTGAGCACGCGGGGGGCGCGGTTGTGCTTCTTGCGGTAGGCAGCACAGACTTCGCGGATGCGTTTCCACTGATCGCGCTGCTCGGGGAAAATGCCCAGGTGACCGAAGTCCGTGCTGCTGAGCTGGAAGCGAGTGCCATCCACATCAATGTCCCAGGTGGTCGGCAGACGATCCCGTCCCCGCCACTGATTGCCGCCGTCGCGGAAGAAGGTGGCTGTCGCCTTTTGCCATGCGACGGGAGACAGTGTGGTTTTCCAAACCGCCTGCGCACAGGGCCGGGAAAGCACGACTTGGCCAAAGCGCTCCAGTTTTTGAAAACCGCCGCTGTCGAGGAGTTCGTATCCGTTGCTCATCGCGATAAAGATTAGTCACCCAGGCCAACGGCCTGACGCACGCGACCCAGAGTCTTGCGAGCGACGGCGCGGGCTTTTTCGGCTCCCTCAGCGAGCACTTTGTTTACATACTCGGGGTTAGCGACCAGTTCCGCGCGCTTCTCGCGGAAGGGAGCAAAGTAATCGGTGATACCCTGGAGCAGGCGCTTTTTGAAGTCGCCATAGCCTTTACCGCCGGCTTCGAAATCAGCGACCATGGCATTGTAGTCCGCCTCGGAGGCCACCAGTTTATAAAGCGCCAAGATGCTGCTGTTCTCGGTGGGTTTTGGGGACTCGACCGGGGTGGAGTCCGTGGGGATGCCCATGATGGCTTTCTTCAGCTTTCCGGGCTCTTCGAAGAGCTGGATGGTGTTTCCGTAGCTTTTGCTCATCTTGCGGCCATCGGTGCCGAGCACGACCGCTGTTTCCTCACGGATGCGCGGGTTGGGGAGCTTCAGCAGGCCTTGACCGAAGGTCTCGTTCATTTTGATCGCGATATCCCGCGTGACTTCCACGTGCTGCTTTTGGTCCTTACCTACTGGCACCACATCAGCGTCATAGATGAGGATGTCCGCCGCCATGAGGACCGGATAAGCAAACAGGCCATGGCTGGCACTGATGCCATTGGCCACTTTGTCCTTGTAGCTGTGGCAGCGCTCCAGCAGCCCCATAGGGGTGACGGTGCTAAGGATCCAGGAGAGTTCGGTGTGCTCGGGCACATCGCTTTGGCGGAAAAATACGCACTTCTCCGGATCCAGACCACAAGCCAGGAAATCGATGGCCAAGTCGCGCACGTTGCCGCGCAGGGCCTTTCCATCGTGGATGGAGGTCATCGAGTGGTAATCCGCGATGAAGTAAAATGCCTCGCCTTCGTACTGCAGCTTCAGAGCTGCCTCCATCATGCCGAAATAGTTGCCGATGTGGAGACGCCCGCTGGGTTGGAGGCCGGAAAGGATACGCATAGCCCGTAGAGATGGCTGGCGATGCGGTGGGATTCAAGGGCGAGCTGGAATTTCCCACCCGTTCGCGGGAGAAATTTGCGAGGATGAAGGAAGCGCCTCACGAAGTGCTTTTTATCAAGACCATGAAGTTCTCGCCCTGGATCCGGCCTTTTTTCCAAGTCTTACTTTGGGTTGCAAGCGCAGGGGGCGGGATTGCGATCGCGGAAACGGTTGTGGTGAAGAATCCCGCAGAGCTGAGAGCAGCCCTGTCCCGTCTGGAATCTGGCACGGTGCTCAAGATCGCGCCTGGGGATTATCCTGGCGGCAACCACGTGAAGGGCATCGAAAATCTGGTCATTGAGGCGCTCAATACGGAAGAGCCTCCGCATTTTCGTGGGGGTGGTAACGCCTGGCAGTTCAGTCGCTGTCCAGGTCTGACCGTGCGGAATCTACGTGTCAGCGGCCAGACGAATAACGGGTTCAATCTCGACGATGGGGGCCTGCTCGATCAGCCTGTGGCGGGCATCACATTGGAGGGGTTGGATGTCCAAGATATTGGTCCGCAGGGTAACTTTGACGGCATCAAATGCTCGGGGCTCACCGGGCTAACCATCCATCGTTGCACCCTTCAGGGGTGGGGTGGGCAGGGCATTGACTTCGTCGGCTGCCATCGGTCGGTGATCTCGGAATGCCAGTTCGTAGGCAAAGACGGTTTTTCAGCGAGTGCCGGTATCCAATTGAAGGGTGGCACCTCGGAAGTGGTGGTGGAAAAATGCCATTTTAAAAATGCTGGGCAGCGCCCTCTGAACATTGGCGGTTCTACAGGGTTGGCATTCTTTCGTCCGCAGGGCGCACTCCATGAAGCGAAGTCGATCATTGTTCGTCACAATGTGATCGAGGGCAGTCCCTGCGCCGCGGCTTTCGTCGGGGTTGATGGGGCGGAGTTTACGGACAACACGATCTTGTTTCCTGAGAAGTGGATCTTCCGCATTCTCCAGGAGACCCGAGAGGCACGCTTTGCTGCGTGCCGAAACGTCAGCATCAAGAACAATAAAATCCGGTTCAAGCGATCTCAAGTCGCAACGGACATCAATATCGGAGGCGGGACCGCTCCCGAGACATTTCGATTTGAAGGGAATTTGTGGCTAGCCACGGATTCCCCCCATCAATCCAAGCCCAAGTTACCCGTGGAGGAGCAATCGGGCATTTACGGCAGAGATTTTTTCTGAAGCCGACGGACGCTATTGCTGCGACACATTTTTGGCTTCGCCGCTGAGAGAATCCTGGAAGAGGCTGGTGCGAAATCCGGCTTGAGCCAGCGCTTCGCAAATAGTTTCTTTCGACACACGCATCGGATTGTAGTGGACCCAGGCTCCCTCGGAAATGATGCGTGCGGCCTCAATGCCGCCGATCTGTTGAAGGACTGCCTGGACCCGCTTTTCGGCATCCGCTTCGGTCATGTTGAAGATCACTAAATCCAGTTCCTTCAAATCAACGGGTGTTGGCTGTGTGCTCATGATGAGAGGGCGGTCAAAAAGGAGAAGATCAGACCACAGGTGGGTTCACTTGGCCATCTGCGACTTCGCCTCGCCAGCCTTGGGGCGGGGTGGTGCGCTTTTCAATGCATTGTTTGAAGCGTTTAAGATCACCAGCAACACGAAGTGAGACGACTCCCAGGGCATCCCCGATCTTCTCGGCCGTGCCTTCGGGTTCGTAATTCATGGTGAGGGTGACACGTGTGTGTTCAGGATCGACGGCTTCGAAGCTGACGACGCCATTGTTGGTGGTGCCGCTGGTGCTGCGCCACGCGATTCGTTGATCTGGCTCCTGCTCAATGATCTCGGCCTCCCAGGCCTTGCCACGGCCTGCGATTTCGGCGTGCCACTCAAGGTGGCGATCATCCAGTTGGCGGACGGCTTTGATCCCCTCCATGAAAAGAGGGAAGCTTTCGAACTGCGTCCATTGGTCGTACACCGAACGCACGGGGCAGTTCACTTCGATTGATTTTTCGATGGTTTCCATGGCAATACACAAGGGTTGGAGTGAATCCCGATTGGGAAGAAATGTACTGAGTGTTCGCCAGGGACAGCCTTGATGGCCGTGCTGTTTTCCATCAAGAGCACAGCGTGAAGAGGCCAAACGAACTCGGCACGTGGAAGTCAGGTTTTTCCGTTCCGGGATTGACCCAAGGCATCCAACCCGCGTGGACACTACCGTCAGCTCGATGGGAAAACTCAGCCCGATAAACCCCTGCGTAGAATTCATTTGCTTCCCGTTTGAGAACACCGCTCTCGCGTAACCAATGCATGGGCAACTTCCCCTCCACGCGGTAGCCGCCACTCTGAAGGCATGCCGTCAGGTCTAACCCCGGGCAGCTCCATTCCCAATCATACTGGCGGTAGTAGCGTGCAGAATACGCCAAGGCTTCCCCGCGGGGGTTCATTTCGAGGGCGTAGTAGGGGTTGAGAGTGAGCTCAGGGGTGAAGAAGATCTCCACACGATCTGAACCCAGAACTCGCTCTTTCAGGGTGGGGCCATCCGGCAAAACCAGATCGGCATCTTCGCAATCAAAGCGAAAATAGAAGTATGCATCGTCCCACAAGGCTCGAAATTCAGTCTGAGGTGGTGAGGTGCTTTCCCACGGAAAGGAAAATTGGCTGAGGCAGGCGGCTCTCGACCAGTCCACGCCTGTTGGCGTAGGGTGAACATGGTAACGAAGGAGTTCAGAGGAAGCGGTCATGGTGGGCGGAGTCTGCAATCCTATTGACGGCAGTCTGAGGACTCTGTCAGCATGACGTTTCATGTTTCTGCCTTTGGGGCATTGCGATGCCTGCCGCTCTTTACCTTCATGAGATTCCTTGCCTTGCTCCTCACGCTTCCACTTATGGCCGCCGAACCTTCACCGATGGTTATCGCGCATCGCGGTGCCAGTGGCTATCTTCCTGAGCATACACTTGAGGCAAAAGCGATGGCTTATGCGATGGGCGCTCCTTATCTCGAGCAGGACGTTGTGCTCACAAAAGACGATGTGCCGGTGGTCCTCCATGACATTCATGTGGATACCATCAGTGATGTGGCTTCTCGGTTTCCTGGTCGTGCTCGTGACGATGGGCGTTACTACGCCCTCGATTTTACCTTGGCTGAGTTAAAGCAGCTTCGTGTTACGGAGCGATTCAATGCCAAGACGGGGAAACCGGTTTTCCCCAACCGTTTCCCTTTAGGGCGCTCGCACTTTCAGATTCCTACCCTGGAGGAGGAACTCCAGATGATTCAGGGTTTGAATCAAAGCACCGGGCGCAAAGTCGGCATCTATCCGGAAATCAAACAGCCTGCATGGCATCGCCTGGAGGGGCATGACATCAGCCGGATTGTTCTGCCGATCTTGCAGAAATACGGTTACAACTCACGCGACGATCTCTGTTATGTACAATGCTTCGAATATGCGGAAGTGAAGCGTATTCGTCAGGAGCTTGGATGGCAGGGAAGGCTGATCATGTTGATGGGTGGCGGAGGCAAAGGCAGTGATGGCACCGATTTTGATTACCTACGTTCTCCACAAGGTCTCGCAGAGTTGAAGCAAGTGGCGGATGGCATCGGGCCTGCCATCAGCAGCATCGTGGATAACAACCGCCAGGTGACGGACCTCGTGGCAAAAGCTCACGCGGCAGGTTTGAAAGTGCATCCCTACACTTTGCGCGTGGATGAGTTGCCCAAATTTGCCACCTCCGCAGACGATCTGATGGAGCTCCTTTTTAACCAAGCCAAGGTGGATGGTTTGTTCACGGATTTCCCAGACGTCGTCTTGCGATGGCTGGAACGAGATTGAGTGCCACAGTGATGTTGTGAAACGAATTGCCTTTGTTTTTTTATGGCTGGTCGTCATCGGCTTAGTCCTTTACTGGGGCTCAAGACCATGGCTTTGCCCTCAGCCTCATCCCACGCCATCCGTGGCCAGTCCTTACCAGGACTTGGAAGAGATCCTTTCTCGGGCTAGCCATAGTCCTGATCTTGCGAGTGCAGCGATTGGCTTTTGCTTGATGGATGATCAAGGCCGAAGGTTGTTCGGTCACCATGACGGGATATCCTTCATCCCGGCCTCAACGCTCAAGACGGTGACCACGGCGACCGCTTTAGAGATGTGGGGGCCAGACTATCGGATCAAAACGACCTTGCAGGCAACTAGCCCGATTGAGGAGGGTGTATTGGCTGGGGATCTGATCATCGTCGGTGGAGGTGATCCGATGTTGTCATTGGAGGATTTAGAGAACTGGGTGCAGCAGCTCCAGGGTAAAGGCTTGACCCGAATCCAAGGCCGCATTCTTGGCGATGGCCGTTTGTTTGCTGGATCCATCTTCGATGACTTTTGGAATTGGGGAGATATCGGCAATGGTTATGGAAGCCCTGTGGCCGGGCTGAATCTTGAGCACAACCGTTTTACGGCTCGTTTTCGCTCGGGGAGAGAGGTCGGTGCGTCGGCGGAGTTTCTGGGAGTGATGCCCGAAGTCCCAGGTCTTGAATGGATCTCTGAAGTGATCACGGCTTCGGCAGGGTCTGGGGACGGTGTTGTGATCCATGGCGGGGAACGCACGGGGATCATGTTCTTGCGCGGGACGGTGCCCCAAAGCACGCGTGAATTCACCGTGACAGGTGCGGTCCCTGATCCCGTGCGCTTCACGGCGCATCATTTGAAGGCATTGCTACAGCAGGCTGGGATTGCTGTGGATGGTGAAGCTGAAGCGGTTAGTCCTAAAGCTGCATCAGAGACTCAGATCGTGTTGTTAGATCACGAGTCACCTCCTCTGATTGAGATCATCACCAGCATTCATACGACTTCAGACAATCATGAAACCGAGTGTCTATATCGTTTGTTAGGCCTTTCTCAAAATAAAGCCTCGGACGAAGTGATCAGAGAACACTGGCTGGCGCGAGGCCTGGTTTTTGAAGGGTTGCGCATGGAAGATGGTTGTGGGCTTGCACGTGCAGATTTCATTCGCCCCATGGATCTGGCGAGGCTGCAGTCGCTGACTGTGTCAGGGCCTCATGGAGAAGCCTATCGTCAGTCATTGCTGGCCAGTCCGGATGGCACACTTCGCTGGAAAGGTGGGGCGATGTCAGGAATCCGTTGTTATACGGGACTGATCCGAACCAGTTCAGAGAAAGAATGGAGCTTTGCACTCATGGTGAACCATTTCCAAGAGGGTCAAGTCGTTGCCGAGTTACGGGATGAGTTGCTGAGAGCGGTTGTGAAACTCTAAAAAATATTGGCAGGTGAATCCTATGGATTCAATGAGCTTCTTAACACGGATTTCTCTTTTTTGAGAAATTTCACTCTGAAAGACTGACAAATTCTCCGCAGAGTTTGATCAGACACACCTTCTTTCGCGTCAGATAATTCGTATTTTAAATAAATTCCATTGTGTTTTATCAAAATTGAGATAAAATTTTGTTCAATGGTCTAGGTGATGCTCCGAAAAACTCTCAATTCTCAGATTATAGTTGCCATGAATATCAAGATTTTGACAGTTGGACTCGCACTGTGTGGTACAGCTCAGCTTTCCAAAGCTGATATCCTTCTCGGGGCGCCAGGAGTCGCCGCAGGAACCCGCATTGCGACCAGGGTTCCGTTCAAGATCGACTATCAATTAACGAACTCCTACAAATTCATCTTTTCGGGAATTGAAGCTAAAGGAGATACCTTGGGGGCACCCGGATCGTCAGGCACTCAGGGTAACGGGGGGCAATTCCACCTCAAAGCGAGTGTTTCCGGGGGCGGAAGTTCAGAGCGGGCCGGGCAACTCGAGTTCAGAGATATTCAGGACTACAACACGGCTCCTCTGAAGCGTTTGATGATTTCGCCAACCGCTGTCTTTAAAGCAACATCGACACCCATCACGATCGAACTGCTCTGGAAAGGAGAGGGTAATGCGCACAAGCCTAACGGCATCTTTAACATCGTGGGTGAGTATCAGAAAGATCCTCCGGTGCCCAGTGGCTCGTTGTATTTCCCTGCAGGCTCCTATGTGCTCGAAGGAAGCCCGAATCCCGAAGGAACGGTGACAATCGTGAGAGAGTAAATTTCGACTGAGAAGTGTGCGAGATTTCTTGTTCCTATGAAGACGGCAACAACCGCTTTGACCGCTAAATGCGGCCTTGTGGTATTGAGTTGGATGCTCTCGGGAGCGGTGTTGCAAGCCGAGCCTCCTGCTCAAGAGAAAGCTCCAGCTCATGAGGTGATATCCGAGGAACGTCTGAGGCTAAATGCGGCTGGAGTGCCCAATCTGAAGGCTCAACTTGCCACACAGACGAAGCCGCTGACAAGCAAGGCTCCGGCTGTTCAGAGTACCTTGTGGAGCCGCTCTATTATCCTCACGGATGGCGACTATTTCACGCTCATCCCGGTGGGTTCCATCCTTCATTTACCCGCTGAACACAGGGCGCATATCGTTGCTCAGCCCACGGGTGAATTTACCTTTTGGCCTAATTTTCTCAAAAAAAACACGGCATGGCTGGAAGCTAAAGAAGTCTCTCTGGAAATGAGCCGTGGAGACGAGAAAGCTGCGAAAGCGCTTTTCCTCAGTGTAGCCAAACACCCCCGTGCGCTAGTGGCGGTCTATAAAGGCGGACCGATCACGGTTTTAGAACCTGCCCCAGAACAGGAGGTGAGAACCAAGCCATGAAAATGCAGGCATGGATGCTTTGGATCTGGGCATGCTTGGTCACCTCTTTGAGTGCCCAGGATCCAGAAGCTTGGGTCAGGCAAACAGATGTGACGACAGGCCAGGTTTACGATACTCCGATGACGGGTAGCGGCGGGGCCTACGTCTCCCCATTGCCTGTGGGAGAAGGAGGCGCTCTCTATGAACTCTTTGCGCGAGGCACCGCCTGGGATAGCAACATTTACCTGCTCGATACGAAGTTCATCAGCACCTACAATCCTGAAGTCACCATTTCCATCGCCACGGAAGATGACTATGTGCGAGGTGATCCCAATTCATCGACCTACGTCAAAAGGACGCGAGCAGATCGACCCTTTTCCGTGGACATCAAAGTGAATGGTCTCGTCGATGACAGTGCGAACACATCTGAGCGCTGTGTCTATCTCGCGGTTAACGGACGCAACTTCGATGCGGAGACTTACTCGTCACTCAATCAACCCGCCTATTTATTGGAGGACGCGAATCTTGAGAATGGTGAATACAGCTTCAATCCTCTGTATCATCAGTTGACGTCACCCACGCTCTCCTCCGGTAACGGCGAGCAGACCTTCACCATCGTTCGGTATGCTTCCTACCAGATTCCGGATACGATCTTGCTGCAGCCAAAAGTTGAAGTCTGGCCCGTGGCTTCCGCCACAGTTTCCAGTATCGAAGCCGATCAAGTGTTCATTGACCGTATTCCAGCCTTGGTGGTTTCGCTCAAAGACATCTACCCAGATTCCAGGACCTATCTCCAAGTTTACAAAGGAACAGAAAAGCTGGGCACCGAGGGAACGCTGGTGGCAGGAACAGAGCGGAGATTCGGGCGGTTCTACAACCCCGATCAAGCCGTTGAGCCGACCAATGTGCCCCAGACTTTTTCCATCTCTGTGGATGACCTATCCAACTATACCTCTGAGGACGGCATCTACACTCTGGAGGTGATCACTCATACGCCGTTTTTCAATCGCGCGCCGGAGAGGTTATATCATGTGACTTTCGAGGTGGACCGCGTGATCAGCACCCGCGGGCAAATCAGCACGACAGAACGGGGGGGCGGGCCATGAAAAAGGTTCTGCATAGACATCCTCAACGTGGGGGCAGTCTGCTGATCGAGCTCTCGGTGGCCTTGGGGGTCACGACTTTTTTGGCGTTGTTGATGATGCGTTCATCACTTCTGGCCATTTCAGGGAATCAATGGACGGTGATGCAGACTCTTACCGATGCGTATCTGAGCCGTGAGTCAGCCTTGGCCAATCGACTGCCCTTTGCCCAAGTGGAGGCGGAAAATTCACCTTGGCCAGAGCTGGCGGATCAAGGCAGTGCCAGTGAGCAAACGGTGACGATTGGACGTCTCGCTGGAGGTCGCCCCGTCACGGCGGTCCTCAAGCGGTGCCGCACCGCTGAAACGGCGCAGAATGCCGACCTGACCCTAGATGTTTGGCGCCTGCATTCAGCGCTCATCTACGAGATCGGTGATAAAAGTTACACGAAGAGTCGCTCCACCCTGCGTGTCCAATGAAGGCTTTCTCCTCCATTTCTTCTCGCCGTCGGTTCTCCGGATTTACCTTGATGGAGATGTCCTTGGCGCTTGGTTTGATGGTGATGCTAGGGAGCACTCTCGTGGCCATGCTGCAGCAGCATCTGACCTTCATGGGGTTGGCTCAAAAACAATCGTTTTTAGCCGAAGAAGCCCCCAAGATTGGCAACATCCTGGGACGTATTTTTCAACAGGCGGATCATTATTTCATCTACACAGATTTGGAGGCGGCTCGAGGCGGAACTCCCCCTGTTTTAACAGATGGTGGTGCGGTCCGACTCTTCTTTAAAGGCGCCACACAAGACGTCGAGGAGCGAATCATTGCGACAGAGGTAGGCACCACCGGAGTGAGCCTACGCTTTCACGTGCCGCAAGAAGATGGTACGACAACTTCTTGGCTGATCTGCCAAGGAGTGGGAAACGTGACTTTCCGTGCGGATGAAGGAATTTTAATCGCGAATCTCACAGGTCCGAATGGTGAGGAAATCAGTTACTGCGGAGGAGCTCGATGAATCTACACCACCGCCAACGCCGTTTCGGTTTCGCCGCCATGCCTTTGGTGACGGCGATGTCCATGATGCTGGTCTTCAGCCTGCTGATGCTCTTCAAGCAAACCCTCATGAACCGAGATCAAGCCTCGGACACACAACTTCGTGTGGATTATCAGCAACGCGAAGAAGCTCTTCTTAGGGCCATGGTTGTCGTTTTCCCCAATAAGGCGATCGCCTGTCTGAAAGCTAACCTTGCCGAAGGTGACAGCTACGCCTGGCGTGACATTTTTCGTGAGTCGGTGACCCTCTCTTCCGCATCGGACCGCATGACACCGGAATTGGTGGCGGCATTGGGCTTAGCGGGGAAACGAAGTGCTAATGTGGGGGATCATGAGGCGGGGGAAGTGCAAAGTTGGATCACTTCATTGGAAGGAGTCGCTGATGAGGTCACTCCAGGCACGACAGCCTTCGCGCCACTCTTTGCGCAGCCGGCCTTTGCGGGAAAAGTGCCTCCTCTCCTGGAAGCCAGCGCTGCCTTGCAAGCGGCAGATGCTCTCCGACCGATCATCTCCGACCAGAAACGCTACAGCAGTCAAGACGCAGGTTTACTGGCAGACATATTGAAGTATCCGACCTTCAATCTCATTCCCTATCCGAACATAAGATTTGGCTATGCCAAGCCCGGACAACCTTTTGTGGCCAAGCGTAACTGGTGGGCTTTCACCGTCAATTATGGCAATCGAGAAAGCAGCATCTCAAGGCACTACATCCTCTCCTTGTATGAAGTGCCCAGCCAAATGCCGATTGAAGCAGCTACCTTCGCCGCCATCGGTCAGCATCAAGATGGAACGGCGTGGAATGCCGCCACGGTCAGCATCCAAGGCTCGGTTTATGCCGACCAGATGCGAGTGGATGGCGATGATGCTTTCGGCGCTGAGCGATTGGCGGGGAAGAGTGGTATCGACCTGACTCGCGATCTACAACTCGGTGGCATTACGATTGGTGCTGACTTTGATGAACTGGGAGAGCGCGAGCGTTTGCAAGCCGAACAGGAATCTGATGTCTTGCCGGTCGCTTTGTCCGCCAATTCCGGTCGATTGACTTTTCTTCCGCTTCCGACGGGCAGCAACTATTTAAGGCGGGCCGCTGCCGGAGTTACATTGAATGCCTGGGACGATTATCTGGCGGGGGCTGAACGATGTCAGATCACGGTGGAGGCCACCGACATGGTGAGTTATGAAGACCAGACTCCCACGGCGATCCGAGTGCGATTTCAGGGAACGGCAGGAGGCGTCGTTGAAGTCAATTTGACCCGAGGTAGCAATTGGCCGACCTACTTTGAACCTGGAGGCCCTGAGATGCCGTTTCAGACGGAATTGACGAATAACAGTCGATCCTGTCTGACCTTTCATCCTGCACACTTAAAACAGTGGCTGTTGGGTCAAGGAGGTGCGTCTGTCGATGTGAATCGGAGTCTCTACTTTGGCGTCGATACGTCGCTTAATCCTCTCAAAGTACGAGCTTTGTCAGATCCTCCCGCAGCTGAAGATATGTGTGTTATCATTCGCAAGGGGAAGGATCTCAGCGATTACACGGCAGGGATATCGGTGGTCGGCCCGCTGCGTGTGTATGTGGGAGATGACTTGAATGCCGTATCTCTTGCTTCTGCTCCTGTTGGCTCGGGTTTGGATGCTGCGGCCACCTTTTATCCAGCCCTGTCGATCTTTGCCTCAGAGCTGCGGGTCGGAACGACTGGCTTCAATCGCCCCATCGACCATCGCGGGCAACTGGGCAGTTTGGCGACGGGCGGAACCGCCACACCGTGGCAGCCTCTCGATATGAAGTCCGGCAGCGACGATGCCGTGCACACGGATAGCATTTCCGCTGAGCTGGCTCCTCTGCGCAGCCCTGCGGAACTGCCGCCCATTCACACCATGAATTGGCTGGTGGTGATCGAAGAAATTCCTCAAGAATAATAACCTCTTTTGTTATACCATGTGTTCTGCTGCTTCTCCTGCTGATATTTTAGGGCAACTCGCGGTGGCCTTCCCTGGCCGAGAAATTTCAGATGTACAAATCCGCACGGACGGGCTGATCTATCTCCACACGAACCGTGGTCTTGAGATCGCTGAATCTTTTGGCCTGCAAAGTGCAGAAGCCGTGGGAAAAATCGCCGAAGGCCTGTTTACCCGCCAGTCCCATGAAATCTGGGCGGACAACTCAGTGTCGGCCACTGGGGATCGGATGTGGGAATTGGTGCGCTCCCGCCGGGTGATTGATTTTAGCTGTGAGGAAGGAGCTTTGGGTTCGCCAGTCCGTATGCGTGTACAGGTGCACTTGAGTGAACATGGCTTGGGTATTACCTGTCGTTGGTTGCGAGCCAAGATTTCACAGCTCGAAACGTTAGGCATCGATCCTCTCATCTCAGATAGTTTGAGGGATCTTGTGCAGCGCAGATTTGGTCTGGGGCTTATTACCGGCCCCACGGGTTCAGGAAAGTCCACGACCCTGGCCGCGATTCTAGATTGGGTGCGCCGTCACTTTCCAAAACATATCGTCACCGTGGAAGATCCCATCGAGTATCGATACGACAGTACGATGGCTGATCCCAATCAGCCTGGGGTGCTCATTCCTGCGCCTTCGTTGGTCACCCAGCAGGAGGTGGGCAGGCACACACTGAGCTATCAGAGTGGATTGAAAGAGGTGCTGCGTAAAACCCCGAACATCATTTTGATCGGGGAAATCCGAGATCGCGAAACCATGGAGACGTGTATCGAGGCGGCTCAGACGGGTCACTTTGTCTTGTCGACCCTGCATACTCGTGGCGCGGTGAAAACGATCGACCGTATTTTGGAGTTCTTCCCCAAGGAGCAACAATCTGGGATTTTACACCGCTTGAGCGAGACTCTCACCTTCGTTTTGTCACAGGGCTTGTTAACCGGGTTCAATGGTCGTGTCCTGGTCACAGAGTATCTCCAGAATACCAACGAGGCGGTTTCAGCGGGCATGCGTGCCTATGATGGTAGCGCCACTTCCTTGGAGGATGCTCTTCGCTACAAAGGGAATTTGCGTTGGAATCAGTGTCTGATGAATCACTACCGCGGAGGGGCGATCTCAGAGGACATCTTCAATGCCAACCTGTTGGCAGGTTGATCCCATCAGTTTTGCACAGGGAGAGGGCCGTTGGAGGCATTCGGGATCTTCGGCCTTGCGAGAGTGCGCTGGATCATGTCGCGGATGCGCCTCAGGAGGTTGGCATGTTCGTCCAGCTCTTGGCGGCGTATTGGCGGGATGCCCTCCCACCAGCCTTCCTTTTGGGCTTTTTCTTCGAGATCTCCATAGCGCTTGAGGCATTGCTCAAGAGTTTTCCACGAGTTTTCAATGACCTCAGGATTGCGGTTATGATTTTCAGGACGGAGCTGATCGTTGAGTAAATTGATGGCAGCTCCCGCGCCTGTGAGGCAATCCGAGAGACCTGCATCGCGACGTAACCCATAGTTCATTGCTTGATGGGCTAGCTCAGTCAAAGCTGGGCCGATGGCTTCAGGAGGCAGATGGGACCCCAAATGGTAGTGAAAAACCTCATAGAGAGTGGCATCTCCAGGGTCAAGCTGATAGGCCAGACGGAGGCGAACATCTCCAGCCGCATTCAGATAACGCTGGTGCGCTGTTGAGAGAGGAAAGGCACTGTTGCGTTTGGTGCGTGCTTTCTCTAATGCGGTTATTTTTTGAACTTGTGCTTCAGCCCATGAAGAAGCGGCTGGTTCTGCGGCTTGCACCGGTGGCGGGGGCCGCAGACCTTTTCGGGCAAAGCGACCAGGCGCCGGCATCGGGGGTGGAGCTGAAGAGGACGCCGCAGGTTGATGCATGGGTGCCGCGCTTTCTCCACCATGCCAGTAGCTGTAAAGCGAGTCTCGGATCAGCCTGGCCATGAGGCTTCCGTAAGCACTGCGTGGCAGAGCGAACAGCGGAGGGGTATCAAGCGTTTTGCCGTGGGGCTTGAAGCGGATTAACGCATGTCCTCCACACCACAAACCCGCTGCTAGAAGGAAGCTCAGGAACGTGTGCGGAAGAGACATAATCCTAGGATGGTTAAAGCGCTGCCTTGCAGGCCTAAGATAAGAGCGGACACAGAGAAATCGGCATTGGATAAGGGGCCCATCTTGAAGACCAACCGAGGCGTGAGATCCGCCAGATGATAGTGAGGAAGAGCTAACCAAAGAGATTTCAAGACATCGGAGGCGGAGCCTCCCAAGACAGGCGCTAACCAAGCGGCACCGAATAGCCCCATGAACAAAAGTCCGGTGGGCACCAGAAACGCAATGACCTCTGCTGTGCGTGTTCCGAGAGCCACCGCCAGTAGGAGCAGCGGCGCGGCACAAAGGCTGAAGAGAGTTCCATATTGGAGCACCAAGACCGCCCACATTTTTGCCTCTTCAGGTCGTTTAGGCAGGGTCAAAGTGAGGCAGACCAAGGAGGCGAGGATCACCACGGCCACCATCCAGATCCAGATGGATGCGCTGAGCTGAAAGCACTGGCTGACCTTGCTGGTGCCTCCCGCCCGCATATGCTCGAGCATTCCTTCCGTGCGTAGCCGATGACCCAGGGCTGAGGCTTGAAACGGCAACCAAGTGAAGAGGGCGATCCAGGCATACACCCATGCCGCTTGGGCCCGTGCGGGTTGTAAAATCTGAGGGTTTTCTTCCCAAGGGGTCAGCAGGGGGGCGATCCAGACGAAAAGCAAGGCCCCAACCAAAAGGAGCCAACAACTACCGCGTCCCATGAGTGCCGCCAGACTGAGGCGAAACAGAGGCCAATTTTTCAGGGAACTCATGATTGCTGCAGAGTGTGATAAGTGTCCATCCAGGTGCTGCCTGTGCGCTCGGTGGCATGTCGGAGCTTGCCGCGCACGATGGTGAAAAGGGAGTCGGCTTGGCGCACACATTCCAGTTCATGCATCACCACCAGACGCACGGTGCTGGAGCGAGTCTCTGCCCAGAGTTGGGTGACTTGCTCGCGGGTTTCGGCGTCTAAACCGGTGAGAGGTTCATCCATCAGCAACAGACTGGCGGAACTCTGCGCGGCTTTGACTTCTGCCATGATCAACAAAACCTTTTGCCGATTGCCCCGTGAGAGCTTGCCGATCGGGCATTTGAGATCGAGCCGAAGGGAGTTAGCCAGCTTTTCCACGCTAGCGAGTGAATCACCTTTGAACCAGGAACGGAAAAAAGTGAGGGGCTTCATTTCGGGATCTGCCCGCAGTTCATCGGCGAAGTAGTGCACCTGCGCTTGCAGGGTGACGGCCCCGGCTAAAGGCGGGATCAGTCCCGCGAGCGTGCGTAGGAAAGTCGTTTTCCCGGAACCGTTCGGTGCTACGAGGAGGTGCAGACCGGGATGAGCCTGCACAGGATCAGGGATCTCCACTAAACAGTGAGGGCGGCGGTTCCAAGGCAAGCCCACTCGATAACCGAATCGAGAGCCTTCTTGAAGATGTAAACAGGGGGCGGGAGCCATGCAGTGAATAAAGTACTTTCACTTCCCTATGTCCCAAAGTCCATCAGTTCCGCTGCCGGAAGGATCATAAACGGTCGTTCCCGACAGTAACTGAGGGGGCATGACGGAATGGTCGATGGTAAGTGTGCCGTCATCCAGAGAGCGGACGGTTGGCATCGTCGTCCAGCCGGTGGGAAGGTAGGCTTCCAATTCGATTCGGGTTACTACCTCAATGTCTGCTGTGGGATGATCTGCCATATAGGCCCGCTGGGCAGCAAACACTGCCTCTAGAGCAAGCGCGGCATCTTTACCCTTCTGCCAGTCCTGAATGGCAGAGATGTTCATGCCTGTGAACAGCGCTAGGCCGATCATAAGCCCAATCACGAGGCTGATCTCAATGAGGGTAAACCCCGCTCGGTGAGACCGGGAACACAGACCTTGGCGGAGAGGAATGCAGTGCATACAGCGGCGGTTAGTCTTGGGCTTTTGCCAGCTCAGCGACCCGTTCTTTGGGAATGATTTTGACCGGCCCTTGTTTCACCTGGAGTTGAAAGGAGTCCGCGGTTTTCTGATCACGAACAGGCAGATCCTTGATCAACTCAGGGGGCAGCGTTGAGCGCCGATGGATAAAGACCACACGCGCTTGATCTGGATTGCCAGTCTTGATCACGGGTGTAGGCGTGGTGACAGGCGGAAAAGCTGAGCGTTGCGGGTTCACGCTGGGCTCCGGGGTAGGTTGGAGTGTCTCTAGCCCAGGAATCGGACGGGGCACCAGTTTGGGGGCTGGGTCTGCCTGAACGAGAGCAAGGCCACCCAAGATGAGACTAACAGTAAGTGGTAACGATTTCATGAGTGTCAGACGCTGGAAAACATCACATGTTGCCGGATTGCATCATCCGAGGACCCATCAGGAAGATCGGCAGCATGGACCCAGTGAAAACAAAGCCGATGAGCACCACGGCCATGGCCAAGGTGATGAAATTGATCACTTGAGTGAAGTCGGCCATGATGGCGGCTGTATCTTCCTCATAAATATCTCGGAGCAATTCGAGCTGTTGAGGCAGAGAGGCGGAGCGTTCTCCGATGCCAATCATATGCACCACCTGTGGGTCCAAGTTGGTATTGCGTTTGAGAGCTTCGGCAAAGGGGACCCCTGAGGATTCATAGACTTGAGAGGCTTTGATGAAGTCGGGATACAAGGGAGTACCTTGCATCACCCGGGCACTCAAGGCCGAGGAACGAGCGAGGTTGATGCCATTGGCATAGAGCATCTGTAGCGTGCCGATATACGCACTCTGGCGGAGGCCCATGACCAGCTTGCGCAACAGCAGCCAATGCTTCATCCCAAGGATCAGCAAGGTTTGGCGGAAAGCCGGTGAACGGAAGATCGCCACGATAAACGCGGTGAGGGCGATGACGAAAAACGGCCATGTTTTCTGTACCACATGACTGACAGAAAAGATGAAGACGGAAATGGGATCGGGCTCTTGACGAACGCTTTTCAGGGTTTCCTCCACTTTGGCCACCACGTGGACTTGAGAGTAAATGAAGAGTCCGATTTGGAAGAGAATGATGATCGAGGGCACCAGCAGAGCGGTCCGGAGTTTGCTGGCAAACATCAGCTCAATCTTGATCCGTCGTGCCAAGGAACTGAAGGCCTCCCCGAGCTGACCTGCGTCGGCTCCGGCTTCGACGATGGTGATGATGGTGCTGTCAAATTTTTGCTCTTTAGCAAATGCCACATGGACAGGCAGCCCCGCTTCAAGGCGGTTTCGGATGTTCATCAGCGATGATTGCAGTTCTGGATCGGGCAGCCCCTGAGCATAATAAAGCAAGGCATCTGCCGTGCTGATATTCGCCTTCAGCATGGAAGCCAACCCACGGAACAATTTGATCAATTCCTTGCGAGGAATGGCTCGTTTCGAAGTGCCGTTTTTGGGAGCTCCCGCCAGAGACTTGACCAATGCGACACGAAACCCCGGCTTGGCGGCGAGGAGCGCTGCCTGCTCGCGGTTGGGCGCTTCCAGTTGCAAGACCTTGGATTGATCTGGCCGCTTGATGTTTCGCAGGGTAACTTGAAACGCGTTCATGGCTTAGGTTTCGTAAGTGAGGTCCAAGACCTTTTTCAGGGCATCGAGGTCCGTTTTGCCATCGGCCATGAGTTTCAACCCATTATCACGGAGCGAAGGTAGGCCACATTCCCGCTGCACCTCTTGCTCGAGCTCAAAGGGGGTGATCTCACCTTTGGCCAGTTTGTCTCCCATGCGGGGGCTGATGGGGAGAATCTCTAAAATGGCTGTACGTCCAGAGTAGCCACGTCCTTTGCATTCAGGACAGCCTTCTTTGCGGTGGACATAGACGGGCCGTTGAGCCCATGCTGGGTCTAGATGAAATAGGCGGATGTCACGTTCGGCAATGCCGTCACGCTTTTCACGGCAGGCTGTGCAGAGCAGCTTGACCAAGCGTTGAGCGCAGGCGGCCTTGAGCGTCTGGGCGATTTTCCAACGCTCAATCCCAAGTTGCTGAAAGCGCTCGATGATCTGAGAAGCGCGCGGCGTGTGAATGGTGGTCAGCACCTTGTGGCCCGTAATCGCTGCTTCAATAGCCAACTCTGCTGATTCACGATCCCGCACCTCACCCATCAGAATCACATCTGGATCGGACCGCATGAAACTGGCGATCATGGGTTTAAATTCCGTCGAATCTCTCAGGTCACAATGGGTCACGCCGGGGATCTCATCTTCCACGGGGTTTTCCAGGGTTAGAATGTTATCTTCCGGGTGATTGAGTTCACGCAGCATGGCATTCAGCGTGGTGGATTTTCCTGACCCTGTAGGCCCTGACATCACGATGATACCTGAAGGAACCGCCATGGCCTTATCCAACTCAAACAAAGTCTCTTCATCGAAGGCTAACGTGCCCATGCCCAGCCTTGCTTCCAGATGCGTCTTATCCAAAAGACGCATGGTGACGTGATAACCTCGATAAGTGCGATGCCTCTCATAACGGACACCGACGGCACGACCATAGTAGCTGGCTGTGAAGCGACCTGAAATGCCGGGCCGCTTGCTGCGCTCTTCGGGAGCGAGGCGCATGAGATTCAGCAAAAAGGCATCCACGCGATCTCTCAGCTTGATCGGCATGTCCACGCGCTGACCGAGATCGCCATCTACCCGGAAACAATATTGGAAGTTGGTCTTCTCTGTTTTGATGTGGATGTCTGAGGCGTGTTGCTTGATGGCATCACTCACCATGCTGGACACGAGTTGAGCGATAGGCTCGTCATACTGACGGGTCACATCGAAGTCGGGGCATTCGTTGGAGAACTCTTCGACCTCGACGGCTTCCAACTCAGCGCGGCTAGGTCCTGATGAACTGGAGGAGCCTTCGATAATGGAGGAGACTTCGGAAGCTAGCGTAACGACTTTTAAAACATCATCTTCCGGAAACCGGCTGGCGCAGTAGTCATCTGCCCGGTAGTCCCAGGGATTCGCCACAGCGAGCAAGATCTGCTGGGCGCTACGGCGCAGAGGAACAAACATCCCTCGTGAGAGAACGACCGGATCACAATAGCCGACAAATTCCGCATCCGCCATTTCACGAATCTGAGGGAAAGCTGGTAATCCCGAAGCACGCCCTACAGCACCGAGGATGCGTGTCTTCGAGCACTTCCTCACCAGAGCCTCATCGGAGAGAATCTCATCGGTGGAAGTGGAGGTCCTCAACTGGCTGATGATCAGCCGTTGAATGGTTTCGTTGAACTCGATGCCCAGATTGAGGTTCATGAGTCAAAGTGGTTTTGCATCAACGTCTGCCAGATCGGCAGATCCGTGAGGAAAGAAAACACGAAGGGTGCATCACCGTCAGCAGCACGGTTGAGCTCGTGACTGATCCAGAAGGAAGCGACGAGTGCGGCTACGGGATTGATGGACGCGACATGCACGATGCTGGTCTCACCCGCCAAGGTGGCAGGGCATCCAAGCGTTGAGCAGACGGCCTTTAATCCCGGGCAATGTTCATACAGTGCAGATGCGCGGCCCGGTAATGGTCCGAAGCTCCAATAATGTACCCGGTCATTCAAGCGTGAGCGCAGCAACTTCTGCATGCGAGAGATTTCGCCCTCAACCGTGACCGAATGCTTGGAAGCCTGCGTTTCCGCCACAAAGCTGAGAAAATCCGCAGGAGGAGAGGAGGAAGCTAATGCTTGACCATAAGCAGGCAGGATAGGACCTGACTCGGTATCTGAAAGATAGCCACCCTCAAGCAGATGCTTGGTGCTCGTCTGCGCGATGCGTTCCAAAACCGGCCGAAGGCTGCTGCGGTCGATTTTGGCAGGTAGAGGGAAACCGGTAAGTGATTCCGTCATGGACGCAAGGGGACTTGGGATAGAGGGGGTAGTCACTCGACCTCCGTGTTCTTTTTGCTGAAGAGCCGTTTCACCCAAGAAGGTTTAGAGCCCGCTGGTGAGGCGGATGTCTGTGTGGACCGGACTGGGTTCTTATCATGAGGGCTGCTGTTAGGCCAGTCTGCTTTGGGCAGAAGAAGTGAGGCATCTCCAATGTCTTCGGGCTGCATGCCCGAATACTCCCGTACATGCCAATTCGTCTCCGAAATAGCGCCTGTGCTGGAGGCATCATAAACACGGGGAGTGATGACGAAAACAAGGCTCACCTGTTCCAATTTTTTAGTGTCAGAGCTGAACAGCTTTCCGACCAATGGAATGGTGCCCAAGATCGGCACCTTGTTGCTACCGTCGCTGTTGCTGTAGTCGTAAAATCCGCCCAAGAACAACGATTGCCCGGCAGGGATGCGGCTGATGGCTTCCACGGTGGATTCACTCACACGAGGAAAGACATTGCTGGTGCGGCCTTGGATGAGTTCAACGATTTTAGCCACTCGAGGGCGCAGCTTCATCCGTACCGTGCCATCTGGAAGAAGCGTCGGAGTGACAGACAGGGTGACCCCAATTTCGCGGTTCTTTTCCGGTTCTTCGGTCGCACTTGGATCTTCGGAGTCGATCTTATAACGGACTTTATCGGTAATGTTTTGGCCGGCAGCAGTGTTGCTGATATCCGAGGTGATAACTGGGAAACGATCCACAATGGAGATCAAGCCCTGCTCGTTATCCTCTGTGATGATGGTGGGGCAAGCCTCCTGGGTGACGAGGTCCGCCGCTTCCAAGGCTCGCAAAATGGCCTGCACCTGGACGCTCCCAAACACCAAGCCAGCTCCGGGTGTGTTAGTCTGCTCGATTTCGGTGAGAGGATTGTTCACATCACCGGATTTGGTCAACGTGCTTACGTTTGGAAGATTGAACAAGGCGTTCAAGTTCTGGGTGACAGTGAGACTCGTGCCGTCTTCCCCCAGAGAGCGACTCCAATCCACACCGACATGGCGTCCCTGATTGCGACGGATGCGCAGGACTCTTACATTGACCATGATCTGGGGTTTGGCCTTGTCGATTTCATCGAGAAGTTTCCGCACACGCTCCAGCTTGATCGAGTTATCACTAACCAAAAGCGTGTTGGTTTTTTCCTCGAATTCGATTTGACCGATTTGAGGGGTGAGCATGGGCCGGATGATCGCCTTTAACTTTTCAAAATCTGAAGAGCCGACGGTTCCTCCAGATCCGCCGCCACCACCTTCAGATTCCCCGCCTGAATCGGATTTGCCGACAGCACTGCGATTCAAGGGGGCGCCCCGAAGGTACTTGAGCTGGTAGCTCATGATATCCACAGGCAGCCTTGCGAGCTGTGTCTCGGTCATCAAGCTGATGGTTGACCGTTGCTGGTAAACGAAGAGACCGTTGGCCAGAGCGAGGTCTTCCATCTGTTGACGCGGATCATCCAACTTCAAATGACCGGTGACGCTGTATTGAGGGCTATTCAGCTCATTGTTATAAAAATACTGCAAATCGGAGCTACGGGCCAGATACTGAAACACCTCATTGATGGGAGCGTTGTCGATCCAGTATCCTTCTTCCGGTTGGGTTGGTAAACTAGCTAGACCGCTCAGTCGTGTTGAGACTTCAACGGATTCAGGAGGAGTCGTCACCGCAGGGGGGGCGGCCGCAGGTTCATCTTGAGCATGGCCGTGGACCAAGCTTAGGCCGAGGCCTAGCAGGCAAAGGGAACGTGAGGAGATCGGGCTCATGGCTTGTCGGGAGTGGAAGGTTCCATGGGAGTCATCCGGCTTTCGAATTGCGACACCACCTTCTGGAGAGGCTCGATGTTGAGCTGAGGGATGATGGTGTGTTTCAGCACGCCGGTTTCATCGCGCTGGAGATCTCGGAAATGCAGTTCTGTGGCGTTGACTTCCACGACTTGGGCCTGGAAAATTTCGTTTTTGAAGGAGAGTTCAATGACATCACCTTCTTCAGCTTGGCGGCCCCCGATGAGGAACTGGCGACGCTGTAAGTTGACCCCGTTGATCTTGAGGGTCTGCAAGGCTTGATTGAGGGTGATCTTGGGGGTGGCGCGATAGACGTCTTCTTCAATGATCGGCGCATCGTCTTCGCGTGGGAAAGTGGAGAGGCCGAAGGCGTCGAGATTACGCTGGCGGCTGCTGAGCTTCTGAGCTCGCGTTTCGATCGAGGCAGCGGTCGGAAGCAAGGTTGTGCGGGGTAACCAGGGGCTTTTGTCATTGCCAATAAACAGACTTCCGCGAACGGGAGCAGGCTTGCTTTTGGTCGTGCTTTTGCTGGCCTGAGCAGGGGCCACATGGGGGAGGCCAACGAGAAAAAGCACGAGGAGGATTCGAAAGAAGCGATTCATTTTTTGTCCTCCGAGGCTTTCCAGCAGGTGTGGGTCATATCGAGCACCAGGTACTCACGCTGGCTGATGAGCAGGTCGGCTTTGCGGCTGATTTTCATCTCTTCAAGCATGGCTTGAGGCATCAGAGACTCCACTTGCAGCAGGGCTTCCTGCATGGGGCCAAATCCGCCTTGGAAGCTGCTTTTCACCCGGGAGGCGTCGGTGAGGACTTGCCTGCCAAAGCGACCTTGATCCAATGGAAACACCAGGGCACTGCGCTCAAGTTCGATGCCTTTGTATTTCGGCAGCATCGCATCCAATATGCGGGTAAACAACTGCCCAGGATCGGCTTTCAGAATCGCTTTTTGATCGTCGAATGTTTTGCGTTTGGGAGCGATGTCGGTCTCCAGTTTTTTCATGGCAGCCAGCCGCATGGTCTGCTCCCGATAACGTTCTTCTTTCTCAGTCCGGATCGAAGTCAGCTTCATGACCCCGGCGATGGCACCTGCCAATAAAAGAATATTGAAGGCGGCAGGGGTGATGAGCCCGAAACGTAAGATGGGCTGGGTGTAAGCACTCATAGGCCAAGCTCAAAAGGGTTTATCGAGAGGCATGGCCAAAGGATCCTTCTCAGACATCGTCTGAGTGATGATGGCCTCGAAATTGAAGGGGAAGGCGAGTGTGGCGTCTCGAGAAAGGTCCCCGGGTGCTGCCTCCGCGTTGAAGCGTGGATTCCGGCTTTGTGTTAAGCTCACCGTCAGTTGGCGGGTAGGGCTGGTGCGGTAAGACTCGTCTCCCGTCGTATCAGCGATGCGGTCGAAAAAGCTGCTCAGTCCTCGTTGGCTATTGAGAGTATTGAGGAGCTCAAGAGCCTTGGGTTTGACCAGACCTTTCAATGTCCAGGTGCGGGTGATACCGACGGCATCTGCTTTGGGTCCTTTTCCTTTGCTCTTCCGGGAGGTGGCGATCTGGCGTGCTGCTTCAGCGCTGTATTGAAAGTTTTCCAGCCGAACCCCCGAGTCTTCAGGAAACAACTGCAGGATGAATTCCAGCGTCACCCAGCCGCTTGAGCGCGGCTGTAGTAGACGTGACGTGATATCGATCTGTCGTTTTTCCTCCAGCAGCAGATTATGCTTGGCCTGGGTCTTCTGCATATCTTCTGGCGTAAGATTCCATGAAGGATGATTCATGGCGGAAAACAGAGCGTAAGTGCCGTAACCACTGGTGGTGATCAGGCTGAAAACCATGAGATAGATCAGCCAAGAGGAAAACCGCAGGAGCCTTAAATCCCGCTGCGTGGGATAGAGGTTATCCAGTTTCCCGGTATCCATAAAGCTCTGACGAGCCCAAGTGGACCAAAGGGAACGGAAGGTCTCCGTCTGAGTCAGGGGAGACTGCCCGGTGCGCAACTGCTCAATCGCGGTGCCGTCATAGGTGAGAAACTCGGGGCGATGGCCGGGGATGTCTGTGAGTGCTGGATGTTCGGATAAAGAGAGTGTTTCGAATTGAATGGGCTGCCGACTGAGTGAGTAGAGTTCCAACTCTTGGGAGGTGGATTGCAACACCTGAGGCTGAGCGGAAACGAGCAAGACTTTAGGCGTATCCAGTTCGGCACCCAAAGCCATGTTCCAAAGGATATCTCCAAAGCCTGTCGGCACGGAGGAGCCCCCGCGATGGGCAAGGCTGCGGGCGGTCTGCAGCTCTCCGTTCGCACCGAGGGCAAATACAGCGGTAAACTTGTAGAAAGAGAAGGCGATCAGGCAGCCTCCTGCCAAATCTGGCTTCAACAAGGGAATCGCCGCCAAGCTCTCGACGGCCGCACTCGTTACGGCAACGCGCACGGGCATGCGCAGCCCTTCTGCACAGGCCAGCAAGTGCTGTAAAAAGCTTTCACGGGCTCGGGACAAAGTGACGGCGGCACAGCGAGCCTGACCTGCGGAAGCTCCATTGAAAGGCAACAGTCGCCATGAATTGGCTTCCGTGGAGACCTCCCGGTCTGCCAGGACTTCACGGGGATCATCGACCAAATTGTAGCGGAGGATTTGAAAATCCTCGGCGGTCTCGCCCGAGGTTTCCCCAGTCTGGGAGATCTCTGCGAGGGAGAACTCATCCGCCACATGGAGAATCACTCCCAAGGCTTTGGGTGGATCTTTGAAATACTGGCTCGACATCAATTCGCCGAGCACTTCGCTGACGCCCTCTCCGGTCGTCAGATTGGCAAGCGGCAGAACAGGTCCAGGCCGCCACAGGTGATGCTGTTTTGAAAAAGTGGCGGAACAGACTTCTCGACCACCATCAAACCAAAGGTGCCACTGCCAAGGCAGCTCCTCCGGCACTTTGTACCAATGTCCATCTGTGCCACGGCTTGTTTTGGAAGCGACTGTCTGCGCCTGACGATAGATGTCAGCCGCCTTCAGCTCGCAGGGATCCGTAATATTCAGCATGGCTCGGGGAGGCTATCAGGACGGAGTGCGGAGGAGCGGGAACTGGCTGGGCTGGAATTCGCCTTACCAGTCTGCAGTTTCTCCACCTGCGACATCCAAGACGTGAGTTGTGGATGTCCCTGAACCAGTGTAATCGCAGTTGCCGAAGGGGGTGCCAACGGCAGGCACATCATCGGTCCAAGCATAAGTTCCACCGGAGGGGCAGACAGGAGCGTTTTCCATCAACAGACCTGTCCCGAAGACGGCGGTGGTCGAAACCAGGGCATCCCCCACAGCGAGGTTTTGCATGTTAGCCCCGGAGCGAACAGCTTTCTGCACGGCCGCTAATTGCATTTTACATTTCGCTTTATCAGCTCCCTGGCGGTAGCTGCCGATTCCGAGGAAAACCACAGCGATCAGACCCAAAAGCAGGGCGATCACAAGGCTGATTTCAATGAGAGTCATGCCAGAGTGACGAACGCGCTTGGCGAGACGAGTGTGAAGGAGGCGGGTGTCGATTTTCATAATTGAGTCGGATTTTTTGAATCCGAACTATAATTTCCATACTTTTATCAAAAATGCAAAGAAAAAACTGGGCAATTCTTATTCAACTACAGCATTCTAGTTTCTGACTATGTCCGAGCTAAGTTAATAGCCTAACAATATTCTTTTCCGAATTCAAACTTGAGAAAAGTCCAGCTGATGGTGTCAATCTGAAATTCGTTATTTTTAAGACGAAAAATTCGTTTGCCCCTTTTCCTGTAAAACTCGTCAAAAACATTGAGGCCGTTTCCCTGCGATGAAAATCGGTTGCCCATTCAGGCGGCCACTCCCGTTCCTGGCGAAATAGAGTGTAAGCGGGACGCTTGACGAACCTCCCGGCAATCTTGAAGCACGCCTAACCGTTTGTTATTATCGCTCAAGACTCTCGTCAGCCAAGCAGCGTTATTTAGATGACGAGTTCAAATTTGTCCTGGGGCATGGGATGCATCGTTCATGGAGTTCTGGGATACTTTCACTTCACCCGAGGAAGGGCCTCTGCCTTCGCTGTGGCGAATCGGAAAGAATCAATATCATCGCCTTGATGACGGAAGTCTTCACGTGGGAGCGTTCTTCTTACCTTCCCATGCGGTCTCCACTCTACCCCGTTGTTTCATCCCACGCATCCTCTCGGCGGTCATTCATCAAAGGGTCAGCCTCCTTGGCTTTGGCCGCTTTCACCTGTGAACGTGTCTATGGGGTGGTAACCTCAGCGCCTAAGTTCTCGGGCTATCCATTCACGCTTGGGGTGGCTTCTGGTGATCCCGCTCCAGATGGGTTTGTGCTTTGGACGCGGTTAGCACCTAAACCGTTAGAAGGTGGAGGTATGGAAGCGATGCCGGTGAAGGTATCCTGGGTTGTCGCAGAGGATGAAGCGTTGTCGAAGGTGGTTCGTCAGGGCACGATTGTAGCGACTCCTGAATGGGGGCACTCCGTTCATGTGGAAGTGGAGGGTCTTAAACCTGACCGTTGGTACTGGTATCAATTTCGAGTGGGCGGTGAGTCGAGTCCTAAAGGCCGAACTCGCACCTTCCCGGCGGTAGAAGTTATCCCGGAAAAACTGCGCTTCGCATTCGCCTCGTGCCAGCATTTTGAAACGGGGTTGTTCACGGCTTATGAGCACATGATGAGGGAAGATCTCGATGTTGTCGTCCACTTGGGCGATTACATTTACGAGTATGCGGGCATCGATAAACGCGTGCGCAAACACACCGGTCCTGAAAGCACATCGATCGACACCTATCGCAACCGTCATGCTCAATACAAATGCGATCCCGCTTTGCAGGGAATGCATGCCTTGGTGCCTTGGCTCGTGACATGGGATGACCATGAATTTGACAACAACTGTGCGGGTGATGTCTCTGAAGAACATGATGTTAGCCGTGAGAGCTTTCTGAAGCGCCGCGCCGCCGCCTATCAGGCCTATTATGAGCACATGCCACTCAGGCGTTCAGCCATGCCCAAGGGCCCTGACATGTTGCTCTATCGCAAGGTCGGGTATGGTCGTTTGGCTGATTTTCACATGCTGGATACACGTCAGTATCGCAGTGATCAGCCCTGTGGAGATGGAAAGAAACCTCAGTGTGAGCAGGCGCTCAATCCAGACAGCACTATGATGGGACCGATCCAGCGGGATTGGTTGTTTGAAAATCTCGGCAAATCGGCTTCTACCTGGAATGTTTTGGCTCAACAAGTGATGATGGCTCGGGTGGATCGTGCGGCAGGAAGTGAGGTGGGTTACAGCATGGATCAATGGCCTGGCTATGAAAAGGAACGCCGACGGGTTTTGAAATACCTTCACGAACAGCGGGTCACAAATCCGGTGATCCTAACCGGGGATATTCATAGCAATTGGGCGAACGACTTGATCGCAGATTTTGATGATCTGGACTCCGAAGTGGTGGCCTCCGAGTTCGTGGGCACCTCGATAAGCTCAGGGGGAGATGGAGCGTTGGAGCCCAAAAATCTGGAGCCCACTTATTCAGAAAATCCCTTTGTGAAGTTTCACAGCGCGGAGCGTGGATACGTTCGTTGTGAGGTCACTCCCAATGACTGGAAAACGGATTATCAGGCAGTGCCATACGTGTCCAAACCTGGAGCTCCGCTGCTCACACGCGCCTCTTTCGCGGTTGAAGCAGGTAAGGCGGGTTTGCAGAAAGGATAATCAAAAAAGCGATGATTTGGCCGGAATTGAGCAAAGTTTTTAGCTTTTCCCTGATTCATTTGTCCACTCAACCGATCGAGATGTGATCTGGACAAATCCGGTTTCCTGTCGAATTCGTAAGTTTTGAGTAAGCTGCTTGTCGGTAAAGACGCATTTTCTTTGAACGAAGGCGCATTTTCCGGCATCTCACCTGCTCCAACCTCAACTACCGTGACCAAAATTCTGAACGTGCTTGTCCTAGGCACGGCGATTGTCGCCGTCTGCAAAGGAGATGCGCGGGGGCAGGTTTCCGAGCCGAATAACTCGATTGCTGCCAGTGCTGGGGATTTCGTTGCCCGCGTGATTTTTTGGACTGAGGATCAAACACCTGCTGATTTCTTGGAAATGGCGGGGCAGCACACCAAGGCCCGTTGGAGGACGATGTATCGCCCTCAGCCGCCGTCTCCAACGGCTGACCGTAACAAGGCTGCTTTTACCCTGGGCAGCTTAATTGGTGAAACTTTTTTGATTTGGGAGGCTGGAGATTCGCAGCAATTCCGAAATAATAACCAGGACATTGTGACCTATTGCCGGATGCTGGGGCTGGGTGAGCGGATGAAACCGCGGCTCATGGCCCAAGCCAAGATGGCAGAGACCGATGAATGGAAAGAGCTTCGACAAGAGATTGTGGACGGCCATCAGGAGGTGATGCGTATGCTCCGAGAGCAGATGGACGATGACCTCGCCGTGCTCGTGGATATCGGAGCTTGGATGCGTTCGCTTGAGATTGTCTCGAAATTAGTCGTTGAGATTCCGGATGTCGATAAACGGCCTCTTTGCATTGGTTCGCCAGCTCTTCTCGCGGATTTACGGCAGGATTTTGCCACTCTCGGGGATGACACCCGGCGTTCCAGTCTCGTGCAGCCTGTCATTCAGGTTTTGACCGAACTCGAGAAGGTCTGGAATGACAAAAATGTGGGACCTCCGACCCAAAGCATGGTGGCGCGGACGCATGAGCAACTGCGGGAAGTCATGGCTGAGCTCACCTTGAAGTGAGCGGTACCCTGGATTTCTGACGGGAATCCATTTTGAAACGTAAAGGAAGTGCTCCAGTTGTGGAGAAACGCCTCGCTTTTCAGTCTCCATGTCTCCCGCCGAACGCATCGCCCATGTCCGCCAAAATATTCCTGAAGAGGGGCTGTTTCGTGATAAGGAGTGGGTATTATCGCCTGATCCATTTGTGCTGGATGCAGCCACTGTAGAGTTGATTTCGGCACTCGGCCCAGCGCTGCGTGCCTTCCAGCGTGCTTGCAATCAGCTCTACTTTGAGAGCATTGAGACGCCCGATCTGAGATGGGTCGCTGCTTTGCTGGATCAAGGGAAGCCGGACTCAGTGGTTCAGCTCGGCCGCCAATCTCGTTGGCGGGAGGATCTACCGGGCGTTCTGCGACCAGATCTGGTGCTCACGGAAAATGGGGTGTGCATCTCTGAATTGGATTCACTGCCCGGGGGGATCGGCCTGACCGGATGGCTAAACGAAACCTATGCTGCCATGGGACAGCCCGTCATCGGAGGCAGCCATGGGATGGTGGATGGGTTCGCGGCGGCTTTCCCGCAGGAAGACATCTTGGTGTCTCGTGAGTCTGGTGATTATCAGCCGGAGATGCATTGGCTGGTCGAGAAGTTGAATGAACGCAGTGGGGGATTCCCTCGTAGTGTCATGAATCCCTGGAACCTCACTCCGCGTGAAATGGCAGGTTCCAGCATCTACCGGTTCTTTGAGTTGTTTGATCTCGATAATGTGGATCTCTCCACAGAGATGCTCAAAATGGCTCAGGAGGGAGAAATCCAGTTTACTCCCCCCCTCAAAGCCTTCTTGGAAGAGAAGCTGTGGCTGGTTCTCTTCTGGTCGCCACATCTACGAACTTGGTGGGAAAAAGTGCTCAGTGCTGAGCATCTGGAATTGCTGAAGAAGTGCATTCCCGAGGGGTGGGTGGTGGACCCGACTGCGCTCCCTCCGTTTGCTGTTTACCCTGGTTTGAACATCCAGTCCTGGCATGAGGCAAAGCGTTTTGGTAGCAAGCAGAGGGAACTGGTCCTGAAAATCAGTGGGTTCTCAGAAGTGGGTTGGGGGTCGCGCAGCGTATCGATCGGGCATGATCTCTCCCAGGAGCAGTGGGCAGCGGCCTTGGATGAAGCTCTGGGCAGCTTCCCCACAAATCCCTATGTCATGCAGCGCTTCCATCGGGCTCGCGTCGTCAACCATGCGGCTTGGGATGAAGCAACTCAAGCCACTAGGGCGATGAAATCGCGGGTTCGTTTGTGTCCCTATTATTTTGTGCCGCAGGGCACGGAAGAAACGCACCTGGGGGGAGTCTTGGCCACGGTATGCCCTGCGGACAAGAAAATCCTGCATGGCATGCGGGATGCGATGATGCTGCCCTGCATTGCATCGTAAAACGAGGTTTCATCTCATGCAATCGGCAAGGCCGCTATCGTGCGTATCGCCGCCATATGTCGTTTATCTTCGGATACTGCCAAGGGGAGAGGAGCATTATCACGTGTGGCATGGTTTACGCAGAAGGAGAATCAAGGTGATTGAAACCCACCGACATAACCCTTCTAACAAATTATGACTACACTTAAACTTAAAGGCAGTTGGAATGAAGCCAAAGGCAAACTCAAACAAAAGTATGGTCAACTGACCGATAACGATCTGATTTTCCAAGAGGGCAAAGAAGATGAACTTTTGGGCCGGATCCAGCAACGGACAGGTGAGACTAAAGAAGACATTCGTCGTTTCATCGAGGAGGTCTAAACCTTCCCGCCCGGCTGGAGCCTTTTAGGTTTCCATATGCCTCGATTTGGCCGCCGCTGTTCCCCTCGGAACGGTGGCGGCATTTTTAATGCCTGATGGATTCAAACGAGAAGTTTAGGATAAGCAGACGATAGAACGATTACCCTCCACCAGCTTGTCATCGTCGTAACTTTGACGGATGGTCACCGCCACATCCATTCCGAGGTAGCAGCCTGGAGAGCCATCGTAAATGCCGCTGATGGGCATCACACCCCGAGGATGCGAACTGACCCCAAGCGTAACGTGTTTGGGCGAAATCGGGCCTCCGACTGTCGGATCAAAACCGCACCACCCATTGTCAGGTAGGTACACTTCAACCCAGGCGTGGGTCGAGCCCCGTCCGGCATTGGCCGCTGCTGCATCCAAGTAGCCACTGGCAAACCGGGCTGCCAAGCCGAGAGAGCGGCAGGCCTCCATCAAGAGATTGGCCATGTCTCGACAGGAGCCGGCGGAAAACGACAACGTCGTAGCCGGTGACTGCACCCCTCTCTCTTCCCGGCGTCGATAGCGGATCTGAGTGTGGATACAGCGGTTCAGATGAGCTACGATTTCGTAAGCAGACATGTCAGCAACTTCACCTTTTATTTGCTGGGCGGCCCATTCATGAACACCTGACTGTTCTTCGGGGTAAACGGCATGAATATAGCCGCTCACCACGGATTGTTCCATTTGTGGGTAGGCCACAGGGAGAGTGATTTTTGACTCCCGTGTAATGAGTGGCGGAGCTTCATCTGAAGGCCCTCCGACTCTCTCGATGATCACTTTATTGACGATTTCCAAAGAAGTGGCTGGCTCAGGTATTTCGGCTATCGCAATGCTGTTTCCAAAGAGATCTGTGAGCCAGAATAAGCGAGCGCTGGGTTGAATCTCCAATTGGTGCTTCACGACGGTCACATCATGTCCTTCTCTGGGCCGAAGCACAAGGCGATGCAGGCCAAAACGCACCGGCTCTGAGTAGCGATAGATGGTGCGATGCTCGATGTAATAACGTCTCATGGCAGCTCAACCGAAATAGATCCTCTTCAAAACTACGAATGAGAGATGAAGACGTGCTCGAGTTGTTCGGGGGTCATCTTCTGATAATCGGGGTCAATAACCTGACAGCTCACCGACTGGCGTTCCAACATAAGGGGGCCAAATGAGGTGCAAACCGATACATCTGCAGCATCCCGTCCCGTGCCTATGCGCACGACAGCATCTGGAGAAGCAAGCCCAGTGGCATCCCAGAGCAGCCAACGGTGATCAATCCATGTCTCAAAGCAGGCGTGGAAGTCTGGAGGCTGGAGGTCATGGGCATAGCCGGTGAAATAGCGGGCCGGGATATTGAGTGCCCGGCACATGGCAATACCGAGATGGGCAAAGTCCCGACATACCCCGCGGCGCTCCACCAGAGAATCCACGGCGGAGGTGCTGGCATTGGTGGAACCACTGACGTAAGCAATGTGTTCGGCAATCCAGGCCATGACCGCCTGCACCTTTTTCAATGGCGTTTCGAGATGGCCGAATTGCTGAGCAGCGAGGTTGCCCAAGCGATCCGACTGGCAATACCGACTGGCATACAAGCAGCCGAGGACATCAAGCTGCAAGTCTTGGACTTCCGTTTCGGCCAAATCAGACGCTGAAACATGAACAGGTTTGTTTTCGACCACTGCTTCGTAGCGGATGTGGTAGAGGCCGGGTAAGTCCGCCGTGATCAAATCAAAGCGATTTCCCGTCACTTCATCCGTTTTTTCCAAATGGGGCATTTGGGGAATTAGGGTGAACCGCTCTTCTAAAACTCTTTGCTGGCTATTCCGTTGCGCACGGATGTTGAGAAGAAAGCTGAGCTGGCCTTGGGTGGAATAGTCGAGCTCAGTGATGATTTTGAAAGTCATGTTTTATGGGGTGCTCACGAATACTCTGCACGAGGCGTGCCGAACCTGCATCCGCAACGCGGGGGGTAAGCTTGTGATTGCACCTTGCACAGGTGGAGCCTTGCATCCTGCGAAAATTTCGTTCCACCTGCGTCATTCCTCGTGAATGAAAGGGCCCTTCGCTGTCTTCGAACAGGCATAGTTTATGCAAATGAAGGATGTTCATTGCATCGCTTGCCTGCTATGGTTTGGCCGTGCGTTAACAGCTCGATCCACCGTGTCCTCCCCCGCTCTTCTGCAAACTCATGAACTCTCTCAGCATCTCTCGCTGGAGTTGCGCCAGAAGCTGACCGTTCTGCAAACTCCGACTCATGAGCTCGAATTGCTGGTCCGTCAGGAAATGCAGCAAAACCCTGTTCTCGAATTAGAAAACGGGGTGGATACCCAAGTCGAATCCTCTGCGGATGACAGCTCTGATGAGGCTTGGGACGATGAACTCCGCCGACTCGTGCGAATGGATGATGAGTGGAGGCCAACGCCTACGGTGGCCACCAGCACTCCAGATGAAGAAGAGCGCCGCCAGTTTCTGATGGAGTCAATTACCAAACCCGTCACCTTAGCTGAACATGTGACGGGGCAACTGCTCGGTATGCGATTCGATGATGAAGAAAAGGCGGATATTTTGCTCCTCCTCGGCCATCTGAATGATAACGGTTGGTTAAAGAAACCTTTGGCAGATATCGCTGTGGAAGAGGATCGCCCCTTGGAGGATCTGGAGTTTGCGCAGGAGATGTTGCTTACCCTCGATCCTCCCGGCTTAGGAGCCGTGGACTTACGTCAGTGTCTGATGGTCCAGCTCGAGCGGGAAAACCGGTCGAAAACACTGGAGTATCACATTTTGGATGAATGCTTCACGGCCCTATCCAGACGCAAGTTTGAAGAAATCGCCGCGCACTTTGATGTGGAAGTCGAGGATGTGCAAGCAGCGACTGAGCGCATTACCTTGCTCAATCCGAGACCGGCACGAGATTTTGATGAAACTCCGGCCATCGGATTTCATGTGCAGCCTGAGTTGACCATTGAAAAGCAGGACGGTCGTTGGGTGGTCCTCATGCATCGTGAGGTCACGCCCTCGCTACGCATCAGTTCGTTTTATAAAAGCATGATGGCAGAGGCTGGAGGTAAAAAAGATGTTCGTGAATTCATCCGGGATCACATCAAACGCGGTCGTTTTTTCATCGACATGCTCCAGCAGCGCCAACAAACGATTCAGAAAGTGGCGGAGCATATTGTCTCTAGACAAGAAGAGTTTTTCGAGCAGGGCTCTGCGGCGTTAAAACCTATGACGATGGGGGATATTGCCTCCGAAATTGGCGTTCACGAGAGCACGGTCAGCCGCACTGTTGCAGGCAAGTATGCTAATACACCGCATGGAGTTTTTGAGCTGCGCTACTTTTTCTCCTCAGGCATGGCTACGGACAGCGGAGAATCCGTCAGTGGACGCACCGTCGAGGCTGTCTTGAAGGAGATCATTCAAGCCGAAAACCGGGATCAGCCTCTCAATGATAAAGAGATCGCAGCTCAGTTTGCGGAACGTGGGATCCGATTGTCGCGGCGCACGGTGGTCAAATACCGGGATCGATTGGGCATTTTGCCCAGTGCTTTGCGCCGCGGATCGTGAGAAAAGAATGACACACGATCCAACGGTGCAACGGGCCAACTGCATCACGGTGTATGCTGATAGATTCCGCTGTCGCGCAAGCTTCGAATACGGGTGTGCGCCCGTTGGATTTTCTGGTAGACGCTGCCTGTTAGGACGTGCGCGGGGTGCGTCAGCGCTGGAGTTTGCGTCAACGCGCCTTGAAAGGCTTGGACGGCCTCGGCTTCACCACGTTCCACTTCATCCAAAATAGACTGGTCATCGTGATCGGTTAATAAGGTGCGAACATGCATCCAAGTGCGGTGGAGTGAAGCACGTGTGGAACTGTGCAAGAGAGGTGCTTCGCATCCTTCCTCATCGAGAAAATGGATCAGTTCTGCAGTGATGCTCCGGCGTTCCCGGGCAAATTTGTGTAATTCGTCCCTGAGCCCTCGGTCATAGACGTGTTGAGCTGCGTAGAGGAAGCCTTGTTCGCCATCATGAGTGAGCTGAATCAGCTTTCCGAAGGTCTCGGTGGTGGTCTCAGAATACCTGGAAGAAATGGCAGGGGGCGAGGACGGAAGCTGATGCAACGGAATCTTTTGGGTGTCTCCCTGGCTTCCTGGCCAATCGAGAATATCAATGTTCATAGCGGGGTGGGTTATGATTAGCAAAGTCCCAGGCAGCGTTACTTTGAGAGCACTCTGCGCTTGGAATCCTTGAGTGTGTTTCATCAAACCCTTCTGCATAGGCCGTGCCCAACTCACTCCCCTGTCTTATTTATAACGGATTGCACCCTGCAAGCCCGTGTGAAAAATGCACAGGGATATAAGCCCGGTTCATTCAGTCGTGGGTGGAGAGGGGCGTGGCATTGACTTTGCAATAGATGGTTGAGGTAAAACCTCATGCCTTCCGCATGGGTTCCCACTCCATGCCATGAAAACGATCATTCCCATCTTCATTGTTAGTCTAGCTTTGGTCAGTTGTGACCGCCAAGAGCGCGCCGAAATTCAAGAGGATGCGCGAGAGCTAGCTAAGGATGTCAAAGAATCCGCCACCGAACTGACGAAAGAAGTCAAAGATGCGACAAATTACGAGGCTAATAAGCTGAAACTCAAAGGCACTTGGCATGAAACCAAGGGCAAGTTGAAACAAAAGTATGCGGAGCTCACCGAGGACGACCTGCTCTACGAGGAGGGTAAAGAGGATGAGTTGTATGGTCGGTTACAGAAACGTCTCGGAAAGAGCCGTGAGGAAGTCGAAAAGATCATCGAAGAGCAGTGATCTGCCAGTGTCGAACTCACATGAAAACGCTACAGGATTTATACCTGCATGAACTTCAAGTTTTATGCAGTGCGGAAATGCAGATCAAAAACGCACTTCCACGAATCATCAAAGCAGCCTCATGCCCTGACCTCAAGGCTGCGCTCAAGTCCCATTATCAACTCACTCAAAAGCACCTCGGACGGTTGAGTGAAGTTTTGAGAAACCACAGCGTCACCCCTCAGGACCAGACCTGTGAAGGCATCTATGGTTTGCTTCAGGAATGGAAAAACCTACAGATCGAGGAAGGCGATGACGCGGTGGTGCGAGATCTGGATATCATCGCCAAATGCCAACGCGTGAAGCACTATGAAATCGCGAGCTACGGCAGCGCACGTGCTTATGCCGAGCAACTCGGTCATTACGATGATGTCGCACTCTTGACTGAAACCTTAGAGGAAGAAAGTGGCATGGATGATGAACTCACCAGCGCTTCCATCATCCTGCTGTGTGACTCATCGAGAGTGCCCAAAGTAAATGTGGTGAATCCTCGCGCTGGCTCTGGCTACGATTCACTGGGCCATACGCCGTTGGTCGCTTTGTAAAAGTGGGAGGCTATTTGGGCGAACCCGCCCTACCTTTGAGCGGGTTCGCTAACGCATCTCCTTAGCGTGGGGCCTTGCCGTCCAAACCCATCTTTTTACGCTTTCGATAGAGCGTGGCTTGATCAATGCCGAGGATGTTGGCGGCTTCTGCCAAGCTAGGGGCCGTGTCCAGGATACGCCGGATGTAGGCATCTTCGATTTCTTGCAAGGTCATGCCTTCGCAACTGCTGAAATCGAAGCCGCCGCCCGCTGACATAGTCGGTGTTCCATGCGATATGGAAGTCCCGCTCATATCCCCGCGAACTTCTGCCGGCAGATCACTTGCTTCTAATTTATCGGAACCTGCCAGAATCACGGCCCGCTCGATGGCATTTCGGAGTTCACGAAGGTTACCCGGCCAGCTATAGCTGGCAATCCGCGCGCGCGCTGAGTCCGATAAACTATGCAGTTTACGGCCAAACTGGTGGGCAAAGAAATCGGTGTAATGCTCGGCAATGCGCACCACATCATCGGCACGGTGTCGGAGGGGCGGCATTTCCACCGAAATCACGTTAAGCCTGAAGAACAGATCTTCACGGAAGGTGCGGTTACGCACGCATTCTTTTAAATCACGGTTAGTCGCGGCAATGACTCGAACCTCTGCTTTGCGTGTGACGCTTTCGCCAACCCGTTCATATTCACGTTCTTGTAAAAGGCGAAGCAGTTGAGGCTGAATCTCCAGTGGCAACTCACCGATTTCATCCAGGAATAGAGTGCCGCCTTCGGCTTGCTTGACCTTGCCCCAGGTGTCTCGGATCGCACCGGTGAAAGCTCCTTTGACATGGCCAAAGAGCTCGCTCTGCAGAAGCTCTTTAGACAAGGCAGGACAGCTTACGGTAACAAAAGGTTTGTCCTTGAGATGGCTGTGCTGATGGATGGCGCGTGCGACTACGCTTTTGCCGGTGCCGCTTTCACCCAAAATCATGATGGAGGCAGGCGCTTTGGCAGCGCGCATGAGGACTTCCATGGCAGATTTCATAGCCGGCGTCTCGAAGTCGAACAAAGGATCGGGGCCACCTTGCTGGCGCACTTCCTTCACTTCTTTCTCCAGCGTTTCGATTCGCTGGCTCATCTGGCGGAACCGTGTGAGGCGCGCGAGAACGGCTCTAAACTCTTCCCGCGTAAAGGGTTTCTCCAAGAAGTCCAAGGCACCTCGGCGAATGGCTTCGACAGCCGTCTTCACGGTGCCTTGGGCCGTAAACATAACGACAGGGATGTGAGAATACTGCTTGGTCAGGGTATCAAGCAGATCCAAACCATTTTCTGGCCCGAGGTTTAGGTCGAGAAGTATCGCATCGTATTTCTCTTCTTTGAGCCGGGTCAAGGCTGCAGCGCTGTTGATCACAGGCTCTGCGTAATGACCCTCGTCATCAATGAGCATGCAGGTGGCATCACGGATGCTCTTTTCGTCGTCGATTACTAGAAAGTCCATGAGGCAGATCAGGGGCGAGAGGGGGCGGGCTGTCGGGAAGGGGTTTTGCGGGCTTTGGGTAGGCGGACCGTAAAGGCGCTACCTTGCCCCAGGGTGGAGTCGAGGCGGAGGTGACCGTTCATGGCTTCGACCAACTTTTTGACAATACTCAATCCCAGGCCAGTGCTGGGTTCGCCAGCAGTCGGGCGTGCGGTGAGGCGTGCGTAACGTCTGAACATGTGGAGCTTGTCTTCGTCTGTAAATCCCGGGCCTTCATCGCGGATGCAGCACTCCACGCAATCCCCTTTGACGGGAGCGACGGTGATATAGATTTTGCGATTCGAAGGCGAAAATTTGATGGCGTTGGAGATGAGGTTGTCCAGGATCTGTTTGAGAGCGCTGGGGTCGGCCTCAATCGCGCTGCTGTCGTGGTTGAGTTGGCAGATCAGTTCGATGTCTTTTCTCTCCGCTGTCAGCTGATACTGCCGAACGGCATGATGGGCTGCTTGCGCTAAATTGACGGGCTCAACATTGAATTGAATCACCCGCTCGGCCATGCTGTTGGCGAGAAACTCCTTCACGAAGGCCAGCATTTGGGTTGTGTTTTGCAGGATGTTATCGACCAGTTGAGTGAACTTTTCGTCGTTCAGGCGGCTACTCATCCGATCTTGCAGCAATTGAGCGCTCATCTGCATGCCGCCCAGGTGATTTTTCAAGTCATGAGTGAGGATGCCGAGCAGCTCGTCCTTATCCTCAGCGAGCGCTTTTAACGAATCTCGAGCATGTTTAAGAGCCAAGTGGGTGCGCACGCGGGTCAATAACTCAGCGCGGCTGAATGGCTTCGTGACGTAGTCCACACCACCACTTTCCAAAGCCTGAACGATGAGGTTCTTATCATCGGCTGCGGACAAAAAGATGATCGGGATGTCCGCAAACTCGGGTTTCTCCTTGATGATCTTGCAGGTTTCCACGCCATCCTGCTCCGGCATGAGTACATCGAGCAGGATGAGATCAGGCAGAGTCTTTTTGAGCAAACTCAGCGCTTCCTGCCCGCTGGTAGCTTTCAACACTTGGTAACCCATGGCTACCGTCAGCAGTTCACTCACCAGCTTCACATTCTGAGGCTGGTCATCCACTACCATGACAATGGTGCGACCTGGATCATTGGAGGATTGATGAGGCATGGGAGGGAGGGTAAAGAAGGATGAGGTGACGGTCGCTCAGCTTCGCTCTGCAGGGCTTGTGCCACGACAAGCTGCGGAGCCCAAGAGGGGCCTAGCAAAGGAGAGAATAACCCACTGACAGTGTGGGGAGGAAATGCGCGCACGCAAATTGCACGATATCAACCTTGCGATGTGCAAGGTCCGTGTCAGGGCAAGCGGCCTCCGTCAAATGCACAAACTAAAACTTTTCGAGCCCCCATTTCCGTCTCACTTGAAACGTGAACACGCGCTGCGTTCGCTAAAAACGATACTCGAAGGATGACTCCTTTTTATCGAGACGACGCAATTCGGCAACGCTTGATTGAGTTTCTCGGCGGCGAGACGCTGGATCAGGTCTCAGCGGCGTATCTGACGCATTCGGATCGGCATCAGTATCAGCGTTCCCAGCTTCGTCCACCCCGTGAGCTCGATTGGTTTTTGGAACGGGATCTTGATATCGCGCGTTCCTTGGCAGACTCCCGATCGCTCATTTTCCACCTCGACATTGAGTATGTAAATTTCGATTTCCATGCGTCTGCACATGTGGATGCCGCTCGTGCTTTTGAAATCCAAGAACCGGTGGTGAAAACCATTGAGTGTCTGCTCCTAGGCTGGGGTATCCGGCCTCTTCATATCTTAACCGGGCAAGGACATCATTTTGTTTGGCGAGTCGAGCGGCCAGGAGACTTGGCTGGTCGGCTGGAGGGTTTAGACCCAGCTCCAGAATTGCGCGCGGAATGTGTCAATGCGGTGCCGAGTGCTTTCGCGGACCAGATCAGTGAAGGTGCTCAGGCTGCATTCGCAGCCCAGTCCCTCGTGATGGAATATGTGGCTCAGCGGATCAAACAAGAGGCATCACCCCTCATGGACATTCCAGTCGAGATCACGGCAGTGCATGTGGGGCCTGGCAAAACAGGAACACGAGAAATTGTCTCCGTGGATATTTCTGAATATGGAGATCCTCTGTATGCGCGGATGATTCGTCAGCCCTTCACGTATTATTTGAAGCCGTGGATGCAGGGGTTGGCCGACGATCCTGAAGTGAAGAGTCAGATCCCCCTAGTGCGGGTGGTGCCCTTGCACGAGATGGATGTCCATTTGGCGCTTCAGGTGCGTCAAAATGAGGCTGATGTCCGCGACCTCGCAAGACGCGCCTGCGTTCGCATCCCTGACCAATCACATGGCACCGCTAAACTCGTGGATGAGTATTTGACCTCACCCCTCAGGCGGTTTCATGAGTTTTTTTACTCCGACCAACACGATCCACGTGATCGCTGGCCTGAAACTTATGACCATACCCCACCTGGGCTCTTACCACCCTGCATGAGAGCCTTGGTCGAGGATCCCAATGATCGACTGCTTAAGCCCGCAGGTATGCAACTCATCACGCGGAGCTTACTGGCGCGAGGCTGGCATCCGAGGCACATCGCCGGTTTCATCCGGTCGAAATTCGAAAACCCAGCTTACGGCTGGGGAGTGGACTGGATGGATTATAACGCCGCCATTCGAGCGGACTTCTACACCCGGATCTTCGCGGGACTCCGAGCCATGGGGCTGGATGAACTCATCGATTTCAACTGCATCTCCACCCGGGAGAAAGGCTTCTGCCACTCTCCTGCGGATGCGGGCGCCTGCTTAGCTCCGTTAAGGCAAACTCTACTCACCCACCCCATGTTATGAATCAATGGCCCATCGGCCTGTCCACAGGCTGTTTTTATTACCGAAGCATTTTTGATGTTTTGGAAGGTATCGCAGAAAGCGGTTTCCGACAGATTGAAATTTGCTCGTATCCGCGTCATTTGGATTATCATCAGCATGACTTGGTTGCTCGAGCAGGTGAGCGGATGCGTGAGTTGGAACTGCATCCGTTTTCATTTCATGCCCCATTTGCCGACAGGATCGATATCACCTCCCTCAATGATCACACCCGCCAAGATGCGGTCAAAGAACTCTGCATCGCATGTGAGGCTGCGGCGGCCATGGGTGCCAAGAACGTCGTTTTGCATCCTGGCCCCGAAAGAGAAGGCAGGCCTCCTCAGGAGGAGTTCTTATTGCACATGGAGGTTGCTGCGGAGTCTCTCAATGTCGTGGCGCAGAAGTGTCACCAGCTCGGAGTCAATCTTCTGCTAGAGAATATGCTGCCGCACTTGTTGTTCGGCCATATCAGCGACATGCTTTATTTGTTGGGTCAGATCCAGGAGTGCAATGTCGGCACGTGTTTGGATACCGGGCATGCTTGCTTGGCGAGAGAACTCGGAACTGTGGTGCACAAGCTCTCCGGTCATTTAAAAATGATCCATGCCAACGATAACCGTGGGGACTATGACTCCCATCTCAATCCCGGTGAAGGGATCATCGATTGGCCTTGGTTGCTAGGTGAGCTCAAAGGGCATCAGTTCAAAGGATCGATGATTCTGGAACTCACGGGTAATCCTTATGAGTCGATCACGGATACCTTGGCTAGAGCTCGGCGTGCTTTCGATTATCTGGTGGGAGTGAGTAAAAACAACTGACCGGTCCTGATACAATATCAAGGACCGGTCTTGAGAGGGTAATGATTGGATCGACGATGAATCACATCACCTTATGCTGGGAGCCACAAGCCAAGTGACTCAGCTTACGCATGCCGAGTTCAAGGCGAGTTTTAACCGTGCCCAGAGGCAGGCTGGTGCTCGAGGCGATCTGGCGCTGACTCATACCGTGGAGATGGGCCAGGATGACCACTTCTTTCTGAGCGACGGGCAAAACGTCGAGCAGATTGTTCAGGTAAGCGCGGATGTCGTGATTCTCGATGTCGTGGTGAGCACTCTCCACTTCGTAGGCATTGGAGGGCTTTGAGGCCTTTTCCAGCCGTTCAGTGGCCAGTTGATAAGCATGGCGTTGGCGGAGACGATCAATGGCACGGCGGCGAGCCAAAGTGATGAGCCAACCAGCAGCCTTACCTTTCTCCACGGAATAGTTGGAGGCATTGGTCCAAATCTGGATGAAGACCTCTTGCAGCACGTCGTCAGCTTCGGTCTCATCATGAATGACGGAGATGATGATGGACTTCAGAATCGAGTGATACCGTTTGTGGATGACCCAGAGGGCGTTCGGTTCTTTTGCAGCCACATTTGCCATGAGGGTTTCGTCGTCCATTTCGGCGAAAGCGGAGGTAGGGGTAATTTTCATAAAATGCGAGGCGAGTCAGTTTGAGGAAAGGCGCTCCCACATCGGAGGTGTGATGCGGTGCTGTTTCCTCTTTTGCACACCCCATGCCTCCGGCCTCGATTTTGAAAATTTGTTGATTTTCAACGCGTTAAAGGAAGATCGCTGTTTCGCGTTTTGTCATTCACTGACGAAATGCAAGCCTTGCATCGTGCATCTTGAAAAAATAAATCGGTTTTGCAGGGCTCGTTGGACGTCTTGAGAAAACGGCAGGCGCATGAGGACCCGAAGCTGCGAATACCTTTGAAATTAACTTCACTTCACCATGAACTACATCAACTTAGCCACCATGGACAGCGAGCATGAAGCGCATCGGCTTGCCTCGCGGTTCAGTGAACAAGGCATCAAGTCCCGCGTGCATGATGAGCGGGACATTCAGCTTTTTGTCTTCTTCACGAAACCCAAGGCGTTTACCATCGTTCAGGTTGACGACGGCGACTACTCTCGGGCCATCGCTTTCATTCAGCATCTTCATGATCTGAATGATCCCGTGTGCGGTCACATCTTCAGTTGCATTGAATGCGGCTCCTTTGCTGTCGAGTATCCTCAATTCACTCGGAAATACCTCATTACCCCTCTCTTGTTAGAGTGGGCGAGTAATCTGGGCCTTTTCAAAAAGCAGTTCTACTGTCGTAAATGTCACGCCATGTGGCCTTATGAAGTGAGCGCCTTGAAACCGAGGATCTCTCATTCGGCAGAAGTGCAAACGGCCCCCCCCAATTAAACTCGTCGCCTGATAATCATGGCCCAGTTTCCTGCTGAACAAAGCACGGATGGTAGCTTTCGGCGTCAGGAAGATGCTTTTCGCAGATGGGTCGTGGCGGATGGAAGCAGCGAGTTTCCACCGGAAGAAGGCCGCTATCATCTTTACGTTTCATTGGCCTGTCCGTGGGCACATCGCACTCTGATCATTCGCTCGGTGTTAGGCTTGGAAAAAGCCATTGGGGTGACCGTGGCAGATCCCGTGCGTGACGATCGCGGCTGGGCTTTTCGAGACGGGCTGGGACATTCCGCAGATCAAGCTGCTGGGTTTCAATTTCTGTCCGAGGCTTACTTGAAGTCAGACCCTTCATTCGAAGGGCGATACACGGTGCCTGTGCTGTGGGATACTCAGACGCAATCGATCGTGAGTAATTCTGAGGACGATATCTGTCGAATGTTTGCAGACGGTTTTAGAGCTTTTCAACGACGCTTCACAGATCCCTTTCCGGCTCATCTCGAAGACGAACAAAAAACATTGTCGTCTTACATTTACGACCGGATTAATAACGCTGTCTATAAGGCGGGATTTGCGACCACTCAGCAGGCTTATGAGAAAGCGGTGGGTGAGTTGTTCACTGCCCTGGGGGCGATGGAGGAGAGATTGACCAGAAATATATTCCTGCTCGGAAATGACCTGACGGAAGCGGATTGGCGGTTGTTCTGCACGTTGATTCGGTTTGATGCCGTGTATCACGGACATTTTAAGTGCAATCTCCGGCAGATTCAGAGTTATCCTCAGTTAAGCAGTTATGTGAGGTGTTTATACCAGCAATCCGGGATCCAGCAGACGGTCAATTTTGATCATATCAAACGACACTACTTCATGACTCATGAACAGATCAATCCAACACGGATCGTGCCGTTAGGACCTGACCTAACCTGGCTGGACGAGCCCTCTGAAAGAGAGCTCAGATTTGGATCTTATTGGGAAAACACCGTCTTACCTTGAGTCCAGGCTGGCCTGCCTAGATTCAAGTAATGGGAGGCAAATCCATATTGCGTGAGGGGAAACTCACCTTCACGTGTCCACCGGATGTACGGCTATGATTGCCAATCATTAAAGTGGCGTGGATCCGATCAGCAATGCGTTTCGCCGAGGCGAGTCCGACCCCCAAAGAGGGTTGGGAACTCCCTGCTTTTTGCTGCATGAAAGGCTGGAACTGACGTCGAAGATATTCCTCGGAGAATCCTGGGCCGTCGTCAATCACATGCAAGACGATACGGTCTTCTTCTTGAGTGATGCGAACCTCGATATGCCCAGACTGGGGCGTGAAATTCACCGCATTTGACAAGACGGCATCGACAATCTGATTGATAGCAAAGGATAAGCCGACAACGGGTAGGGGAGGCTCCGGAGCGCTGAGAGCGAGGTCCACAAGTTTTCGTTTCGCCGTCACATACCATTTACCGACCATGGATTTAAGGTCGTCGGTGGTAATGCCCCAAGGGGCCAACGACTCATGCAACGCTTCAGACTGAGCGGATTGCTCCTTGAGAAAGCCTTCAATCGAGACAATCATGCGTTCGGTCTCTTTCATGGCCTCCCGGCCCAGAGCTTGCATACTGTCTGGACGCTCTGCCTCTCTCATGTCTGCATGAATGGCTGACATGAACATGGAGAGACGTTGAAGTGGTTTATGCCACTCATGGGCGATAAGATCCAACGTGTGGCGGCGCTCCTGCATCTGTTTGATATGGCGCACCTGACTCCGGTGCAGTTCAACATGGGTGCGAACGCGAGCGAGGAGTTCTGATTTGTTGAAGGGTTTGGAAATGTAATCGACCCCACCTTTAGCAAAGCCCTTCATGATGGATTGGTGTCCGGTATCGCCCGATAGAAAGATGATGGGGATATTTTGAGTCGCTGGATTGTTTTTGATCTGCTCGCATACTTCAAAGCCATCCATGTCAGGCATCACAACATCCAACAGGATCAAATCCGGCCAATGACTGCCGATGGCTTCGATGGCCTTTTCACCGCTTAAGGTCGTGATCACACGGTAGCCGTCATTGGTCAGCATCTTTTTAACCATTTGAAGGTTGCGCTCCTGATCATCCACCACAAGCACAAGAGGCGGCGCGCCATGCGGCGAGGAAAGCGTCTTTATTGATGCACGGGGCAAAGCCAAATTAGCGGATGCCGTTGGGCTAGCCTTTTTAGCAAAGCTGGATGAGGAGATTGGGAGGGCCTCTGTCATGGTTGTAATCCGATGAAGTCAAAAAAGGCTGCCGGGGACTATCGCATGCCGATTTTATTCCTCTGGAATCGAAGCTGAAGCTGTCGTTGCGTGGGTGTGGCTCGCGGAAAAAGCAAATTTATCAATCCTCAACCGATCAGGCACGTCCTGTGTGAATCAGCCATTTTTCGGCCTCCTGAATGCGGGGGCCATAAAGTGGATGGCGCTCCATGTCTTGCCACGGAAGTTCCATCCTTTCGCACCAGGTCAAGCTGCCATAACTGCCCGGCAGGTTGAATCGCTGAGCCGTTCCAATCAAGTCTGTGCACATGAGGACGGCAAGCAAGCAGGGAGTCTCAAAAAGTGATTTTTGGAGTGAACTGAGCAGTTCACTATTGAGCTCCGCAGGCGGGGCACCTTCCCATCTTGCAAATGCTAGCAGGTTGGCCAAATCGCCGGATGGCTCCCTTGGCGGTTCTCGAAAGCGAGCGTAAGTCGCTGCAAGAGGAGCATGGTCGTGATTACCATAAGACACTAAACTCAAAACGCGAAAATGATTCTGGTGCAGCAGGTGTCCCGAGTCATCCTTCTCAAGGAGAGGGAAGGTGAGATTGGGCATCTGGAGGTCGTCGAGAGCTTGCCGCATGTAGTCGGGCATCATCCCCATGAGTTCGGCTACCAGTCCCATCTGGCCAGCCGCTTCCTGCATCACGGAGATGATTTCGCGACCCTGAAGATCGTTCATTTGAGCTGCTGTTTCGTCGTCATCAGGTCCAGGGACGAAGCGGGGAAGCAGGCCTTGTGTCTTGAGCTTGGCCTCTTCTTCATTCAGCGTGGCAAACTCGGCGTGCTGAGCGCCACCTTGCCAAGGGAACATGTAGCCTCGGAAATAGCCGCGTAGGTGATCCAGCCTGCAAATGTGGAAGAACTGAGCTTCGGACTGAACCCGTTCCCGAACCCATTGGAATCCTTCCGAGCGATGATTTTCCCAGCGATATGGAGGTAGGCCCCAGTTTTGTCCCCACCTCTCGGAATCCTTATTGGTATCGAAGTAAGATACCGGCCGCGTCCCCATGCTCCACTCTCGGTCAAACAGTTCAGGCGACAGCCATGCGTCCGCGCTGTTTTTGGACACACCGAACGACATCTCGCCCATCAATCGAATATTTTTGGAGTCCGCATAGCTTCGGACATCCCTCCACTGCCGCCATGCCACCCATTGAATAAAGGCAAAGCCACGACGTTTTTGAGCTAAATGCGCATGCTCAGGATGCGTGGCAAACCATTGCTCAGCCTGAGCGAAGCTATGATGCTCAGGGCGCCACTGCTCCCAGTGGGCATTGCCGTCATACTCTTCCACGAGAATCCTGAAAAGCGTGTAACCCGGAAGCCATGAAGCCGCATGTTCTTCAAATCTGGCAAAATCCTCCGCAAGGTCCGAGGAGTTAGATTCCAGGCCCGTAAAACTTTGATACGCCTCCATCAGGATTAGCAACTTTAACGAATGTACGGACAGATGTTTGACTGGCCCTTCTCGTAGTTGGGCAAGCCAAGCTTCGGGAGCTAAGCGGTCGATGATTTCTTTTGTTAGGCCTGGAACCAAATCTGGATTCAGGGTAAGATAAGCGGGTGACAGAGCACGAGAACTGATCGGATTGTAAGGGCTATGATCCCCCACAGTTTCATGCACGGGCAAAAGTTGGAGCACGGCAAAGTGATGCGCAGCGCAGAAGTCTATGGACTCCTTAACGCCCAAGGTATCACCAATACCCATGTCCTCATGACGACGCATGGCAAAAACGGGGACCAGCAACCCAGCAACTTTTTTGGGGACGAATAAACTCGGCATGGGGATGGCAATCAGGGGTGTTTTATGCAAATGGCGGTGACAAGAGCCTAAAGGCACACGTCACCGCCAGCGCGGGTATCAAAAATGCGGGTATGAGATCAGAGTCAGACTATTTCTTCTGTGCAGCCTGAATCATGTCGAGATGAGAGCGCAGTTCTGGCAGCGCTTTGGAAGCCAAGTTTTTGACGTCAGCATCCGCAGAGTCTTTGGCTGCGTCTTCAAACAACGCGATCGCATCCTTGTGGGCTGACTCCAGCTCGGCGAGGAAAGCCTTATCGAAATTGTCTCCGGTATCTGTGTTCTCGAGATCCTTCAGTGTTTCGGTATCGCTTGGATCGGTCACAGTCGAGATGGCGACATTCTTGCTCTTGGCCAAAGCCGAGATTTCTGCATTCAGAGCGGTATGCGCAGTCACCATCTTTTCAGCGAGTTCTTTGACGTCAGCGCGTGCACCTTTACGCACGCCAAGACTTGCCACTTGAACCTCGCCGATGCCCATTTGAGAAGCGCTTTTCACAAAGGACTCGTCAGTGGAATTCACAGTGCTTTTTGCGTCTTCTGCCTGGATCGAGTTGGCTAAGAAGCCGAGGCTGGCAAAGGCTGCGAGAAGGGTGATCATTTTGTAAGATTTCATAATTAGTCAGTCGGTTTTGGGTTGGTTTGTAATTGTCTCCTCCAAGCGACAAAATGTTTGGCTTGAGGGACGCTTCTGCAGGGATTCGCCGTGTTCTGAAAAGGCGGACGTATCCTTTGTGTTGAAAACAGTGTCCATTGTCTCTGCCGTCCAGATGGAGGCCGGGGCGCGAAGCCTCTTAAAGGACTATCTATGAAAACAGAAAAAAAAGATCTTCAGAATGACCAACTCGATCAGTTGGGGGGCACGGACCAGATTGAACAATTGGCCGCCGATCTTGCTGTCGAGGAGAACCGTGATCGGGTGACGAATGTGCATCGGGAAAAGGCGCTCCGTCAAATGGAGGAGATGGCGACGCCTCCTCAAAATGCGCAAGAAGAAGCTGAAAAAGCTAACCCTCATGGTTCAGAAAGCCCCCATCAAGGATGAGTGTCGAGATGCCAGGGCAGGTCAATGATACGGGTTCTAGAAAGCTCCGTATCATGACGTACAATGTCCATGGCTGCATCGGAACGGATGGGCGCTTGGACGAAAGTCGAATTGCCGAAGTCATCCTTTCTATGAATCCCGACGTGGTAGCGCTTCAAGAACTGGATGTGGAGCGAAAAAGAAGTAAAGGGGTGCACCAGGCAAGACACCTTGCAGAACACTTGAAAATGGAATTTCATTTTCACCCTGCGATCACCCATTTATCAGAACAATATGGAGACGCGGTTTTGAGCAGGCTGCCCATGAAACTGCTTCTTCAAGGGAAACTGCCCACATCCAATTCAAGACTCGCGTTTGAGCCAAGGGGTGCCTTACTCGTGCAGCTGGATTTTCAAGACGAAGGCATTCATTTGCTCAATACCCACTTGGGATTGAGTTGGAGCGAGCGCATGGCCCAGATCCAAGCCTTGTTAGGCCAAGAGTGGGCGGATGATAGCATTCGTCATTACCCATTCATTTTTTGTGGCGATCTCAATGCGCTTCCCGGCTCATTGGTATATCGAACCATCACCCGACGATTAAAAGACGTGCAGAGATGGAGTTTGTGGGGAAGGCCGAGGTTTACTTTCCCCTCTCGATGGCCCGTGACGCGTTTGGACTACATCTTTATGAATTCCAGATTGAGTGTCCATAAAGTGATCGTGCCAAACACGCCCCTCACGCAAGTTGCTTCGGATCACTTGCCTCTCGTTGCCGATTTAGTGTTGCATCCGAAAGAGTGAGTGAATTTCAGCTCATAGCTGGGACCTGAAAATGCCGGCCGCGTGACCAAGAATTTTTTCGGAAAGGCTTCGGTTTCGCCATTCCTCCCAAGTGATTTCGTGTGACCTCGCTTTGTCTTCTTCAAAGACTTGCAGGTGATGCCGAGCGAACTTCTGATCCCAAACGTTAAGGTTTGCTTCTTCGTTGAGACATAAGGAGCGATCATCCAGGTTGCATGATCCAACGGAAGCCCACTGTTCATCAACGACGAAGTATTTACTATGGAGAAGGGCAGGTTGAAACTCGAAGAAGCGTGCGCCGTGACGCAATAAGCCCCCCCAACGTGCGCGACCCACATAGCGGACGACGCGTTGGTCTATGCGCTCACTCGGGCCGATGATTTCCACTGAAACACCACGATCCAAAGCTGCCTTGAGCAAGCGAATCACCAGTCGATCAGGGATGAAGTAGGGGTTGACGATTCGGATGGATTTACGGGCGGCTGCGATGGACAGCAAAAACATCAGCCTTGCGTTGTCAGCACCTTCACTGACTGAGCTTTTGAAGATCTGGCAGATGGTATTTCCACAAGGCAGAAGTTCAGGGAAGTAATCATCCCCATGAAGTACTTCCGCTCGCATTTGAATCCAGTTGTCCAAGAAAGCCTGCTGCAGTTGAGCAACAGCGGGGCCCTGAACTTCATACTGCGTGTCTCGCCAATGATCAGGGAGATTCCCGTGGCCATCCCAGAGGTCGGAAAAGCCGACGCCTCCCACAAAACCGATCTTTCCATCTGCGACTAAAATTTTGCGGTGAGTTCGATGGTTGAAATGAGTCAGGTTGTATCGTCGAAAGATCTCCACCTCGACGCCTGCCTCCTTCATGATTTTCATGCATTCCCCATCCAGGCAGTCAGACCCCATTGCATCCTGTAAAAAATGGACTTTGACGCCTCGTCGAGCACTGTCTGCAAACGCCTTGGAAAATCGCCTTACCACATCTCCATCTGCCCAAACGAAGTTCTCGAAGGTGATCGATCGTTTGGCTTGGTGGATGACCTCAAGCATGCGCGGAAATACCTCCGCTCCGTTTTGAAGAATCGTGATTTTATTCCCTTCAAGCAGCGGTGGACCCAAGAGATGGCTCATGGCTCTGACAAAGGCACCATCACTGACGCTGTAGTCGGTCTCGATGTTATGCGTGATCTTCTTCTCGGTTTCTAAAAAGTTACGACTGAAGATCACCGCGACGAAGCTGCTGATTGCTGCTGTAGCGACGAATTTAGCAAAGCCATGCCGATGGTGGAGAGATTCATCCTCGGCTGTTAGGGGGATAGGCGGGTGGAGCATACACGTTAAAAGTTAGCGCCGTACTATCCGAATCATTGTAAAAGCGATGCGGGATGTCGGCAGGTATCGTGATGAATTCGCCTTTCGATAGGATGATGGACTCCTCTCCGACTTTTCCTTTGATACTTCCTTCAATAACGAGCAGGACTTGGTCACTGCTCGGATGGCTGTCTAAGTCTGGGCCAGACTCTGAGCCGGGATCGAGACGCATCATGGCGACTTGGGTGAGATCGGTGGTATGGAGTGCCTCGAACCAATCCTGAAAGTGGTGTATGCTTTGAGGTTTCATCCACACAATTCGCTAGGCGCTGCGAGGGCGCGCGTATCGGCAGCACGTCCATTCAAAGGGTCGAAGACGATTGCTAAATGCCTGAACCCATTCTCATGATCCTCTCTCTCAATCCCGAACACCTTAAGCGATACAAACAAGTGATCGCTTTGATGATAAAACATGGCCATGGAGATTTGGTCAAAAGCGCGCCCATCGTGGATGATCCACTGGACTTCGCTCCGCCTCCCCCAGTGCCGCCTGGTGCCAAAGAACTGGCCAAGGACTTGGAGGCTTTGGGACCCACTTTTATTAAGCTGGGGCAGCTGCTTTCAACGCGTGGCGATTTCGTTCCGCTTTCTTATATGGAGGCTTTAAGCATGCTCCAAGATGACATCCAGCCTTTTGCTTTTGAGAAGGTGGAGGCCATCGTCAATGTCGAGATCGGTGCACGGCTGTCGAAAGCATTTCGTTCATTTGAACCGGTACCGATGGCGGCAGCCTCTCTGGGGCAAGTCCATTATGCTGTTTTGCGCAGTGGGCAAGAAGTAGCGGTCAAGATTCAAAGACCGGACGTGAGAGAGCAAGTGGCGGCGGACTTGGAAGCCATTTCTGAGATTGCTGAGTTCCTGGACAAACATACAGAAGTTGGAAAGCGCTTCGAATTCACCAAGATCGTGAATGAGCTGCGTAAAGCGATGCTCCGAGAATTGGATTATCGTTTGGAAGCTCAGACCATGCGTTTGATGAGAGAGAAGCTCTCCGAATTTCATCGCTTGGTCATCCCGGCTCCTGTGGATGATTATTCGACGGGGCGTGTGCTGACGATGGAATACATTGATGGCACCAAAATCACCAAGCTGCATCCGATTGTCAGACTTGAAGTGGATGGCACCGCACTGGCGGAAGAGGTCTTTCGATCTTATCTGCATCAGATTCTGATCGTTGGGGTCTTTCACGCAGATCCGCATCCCGGAAATGTTTTTCTGACGGCGGACAATAGCAAGGTGGCTCTGCTCGATTTCGGGATGGTCGCTCGTATCGGGCCGCAGATGCAGGATCAGTTGCTGAAGCTCTTGTTAGCGATCAGCGAGGGGCAGAGTGATCGCGCTGCAGAAGTGGCTCAGGGCATGGGGGTGGAGAAAGAGCATTTCGATGAGATCACATTTCGACGTGAGATATCGGAATTGGTGAGCCAGCAACAGGGAGCCACGGTTCGGGAACTGCAAGTGGGTAAAATCGTGATGAATGTTACACAAGTGGCAGCTCGCACGGGACTAAGCCTTCCCGAAGAGTTGACCATGCTTGGAAAGACTCTGCTAAATCTCGATTTGGTAGGCCGAACGCTCGATCCACATTTCGATCCCAACGAGTCTATCCGGAGAAACGCGAGCCAACTCATGGAGGCCAAAACGCTCAAGAGTTTGTCGTTGGGCAACTTGCTCAATTCGCTGCTGGATGCCAAGGAGCTCATTGAAAAATTGCCCAGTCGTTTGAATCAATTTCTTGAGGTCGTGGCCGGTAACAAACTGAAGATCCATCTGGACACGATCGATGAAAAAGTTGTCATGACAGGCCTGCAAAAAGTGGCTAACCGGATCACTCTGGGGCTGATCTTGGCGTCATTGATTGTGGGTGCCTCGATGTTGATGAGAGTCGAAACCAGTTTCCGTCTTTTTGGCTATCCCGGATTTGCCATGCTGCTCTTTTTGTTAGCCTGTGGTGGTGGGATTTCCTTGGCATGGCAAATCATGAAAGGAGATATGAAATCCTGAAATGGCTAAGGGGAATATTCATTTCCTAGGAGACAGGCGACGCCTGTGGGCCTTGAGGCGCTTTTGAAGGAGTACGAGGACAGCGGCTTCTTCAGGCTTCAGCTTGGAGAGAGACCGGTCGATTTTCCCAGACACGGTTTCTTTCAGAGTGGCGATGGTTTGACCCTCGAAGTACGATTCTAAGATGATTGGGTGCACATAGCATTTTCGACAAACAGAAGGTGTGTTACCTAGCATCTTCGCTACCGCTTCCACGGCGGAGACGATGTTTTTCTTGGCCTGACTCTCAGACGTCACTTCTTCAAATTCTTGGAGTGCTATCGCGGCGAGAACCGTGCCCGCCCAGGTCCGATAGTCTTTTGCCGAGAAATCGCCCCTTGAAATGTCGCGAAGGTAATCGTTAACGTCTTGAGAACCGACATCGTGGACTTGTCCGGTATCATCCACATAAGCGAGAAGCTCCTGCCCCGGCATGTCTTGACACCGTTTTACAATGCCGGCCAGCCTTCGTTCCTTTAGAGTGACTTGATGATACTTGCCACTTTTTCCGCGGAAACTGAACCGCACGGTCCCACTATTCACTTTGACGTGATGATTGTGAAGAGTTGTTAGACCGTAGGATCGGTTAGTCCGAGCATATTCGTCGTTGCCGACACGGATGAGGGTGGCCTCAAGAAGTTGCAGGATAGCGGCTAAGACTTTCGTGCGGGGGAGCCCTGGTTGCCTCAAATCCTTCTCCACACGTTTTCTAATACGAGGAAGCGCACGTGCGAAGGCGATCATGTGAGTGAACTTACTTTCATCACGATGTTCGGCCCATTGGGAGTGGTAACGGTATTGCTTTCGCCCACGAGAGTCGCGGCCAGTCGCTTGGAGATGGCCGTTTGGATAAGGGCAGATCCATACAGAGGTCCAGGCGGGTGGAATCACCAAGGCCTGAATCCTTTCTAGCGCTTCTTGATCCTTCAATCGGTGGCCGTGGGTATCCAGATAAATGAAACCTGAATCACGCGATTGTCGCGTCAGTCCAGGCTGGGTATCTTGGCTGTATCGGAGACCGGCTGCGCGAGCTGCCGTGATAGCATCTGACGGGGTCGAATTCATGGGTCCATCAAACCGAGGCTTGGGCGAAGACGGTCCCCAGCTAGGGAGCCATTACACCCAGAGTTTATAAGCACATCCAACCATTCCGATGAGCAGTATGACCACCGCCATTACGCCCAGGCTACGCTGGTAGGGGAGGCAATTGTGCCACCACTGTTTCAATGCCTGAACGGATCCACGGATGAGAACCTCGGCTCGGTCGAGTAATCGGGCCATGAAAAGGAACTCGCTGGCCACTAAGGCTAAACCGAATGCCACGACTAAAAGACCGGGCCCGGGCATGCCGAGCATGATGATGCCCACCAGTGTGAGAGCAATGCCGAGGGTGACGTAAAGTACACGCCGCCAAGTATCGCCATCACACCGGTCTTTTTGGCGTGTTTGATAAAAATTCTCGAACCTCTTCCCCGGTCTGCCGTTCTTCAGTTGATTCCAGTGAGATTGGAGGGACATGGGGAACAGTTTTTGAATCAACCCTGCTGGGCATTGAGAGAAGGCTTGAAGTAAACCTCTCCACTGATGACTGTTTCCAAAGCATCCATGAGTTCAGCAGGAGAGGAGTCTTTGACGAGATATCCCTTGGCACCGCATTCAGCAGCTTGCTCGGCATACGATCGTTCTTCATGAGCCGACACCATCAGGATGGGAACCTCTGGATACTCATTCAAGATTTCTCGGACCAAGTCGTAGCCGGTGCCATCTGGAAGAGTGACATCCATGATGATGATATCAGGGATGTCATCACGCTCAATGTGCAGGCGGGCCTCATCTATCGTAGAGGCGCTCCAGGCCATATCGAGTTCGGGGGAATCATCAATGAGGCTGCGGTAAACAGCTCGCATAATGGAGTGATCGTCAACAACGGCGATTCGCATCATAGAAACGGGGTGGACCGATAAGGTTGGGAGAAACATCATTTTCTGAATCGACAGAAAAGATCGAGCCGCGCTTAGATTTTTGTCAGAGACGGAAATTGCTCATGGTTTTAAGGACGCGCAGCTTCCCAAGCCTGCTCAGCGATATTGTGAATGCCTTGCTCTCCCTGAGGCACGACGTTTGAAAAATCGCCACGTAGCGCTTTGAGGGCGTATTTTTCGTGATCGATCTCGCGTCGAGTCCGAATGCCCAGGCGACGTAGAAGGGGGATAGGAGGGCACCAGCCTCGGACGGCATGGTTGAACAGAAACGGCAAAACGATGCCCGGAACGATGAAATATTTTTTATTTCTTACTAGCCCTAGTAGCAGGCCAGAAAATGCAAGAAAAGAGGCATTGCATTCGAGCCATCGCTCAATGTCCCACTCCTGATCGAGTTCTTCGATCCGACGAGAAATCTCTTCTCGAGATTGCACAGAAATACCACCGACTCTTAGCTTGGCAGAAGCTTCGATTTGTTCGTTAAGCGCTTCTTCCGTATTTTGCTGAACAGGATCGTAAAGGTGCATGATTTTTGAGGGGATAGGGATTGGAAAACAAGGGTTAGCCATCCTGCGGCGGCACAGCTCCGGTTCCGAGGGGGGCATGAAAATCTTTGGCAAAGATCTCAATCATCTTACCGTTGAAAGCTGGAATATCGTCAGGCTGACGGCTGGTGATGAGCTGGTGGTCCACGACGACCTCTTCATCTACCCATTCACCACCGGCATTTCGGATATCGGTCTGGATGGCAGGCCAGGAGGTCAGTCGGCGACCGTCCACGAGCCCGGCTTCGATGAGCAGCCATGGTCCATGACAGATAGCGGCGATAGGTTTACCGCGAAGGGCAAAGTCACGCACGAAGTCCACGGCTTCAGGCATGGCTCGTAAAGTGTCGGGATTGGCCAATCCCCCTGGCAAGACCAGGGCGTCGAAGTCAGAGGGATCTGCTAAATCCAGACGGATGTCGGTGGCAAAGGCATCACCTTTTTCATCGTGATGCATACCGTGAATTTCGTCGGCCTGTGGAGAGATGATGCTGACTCGGGCTCCAGCCTTTTCAAGAGCTTGCATGGGTTGCTCGAGTTCAGACTGCTCAAAGCCGTCCGTGGCCAAGATGGCGATGTGTTTGGTGCCCAGGGGTGTTTTCATAACAAAAAGCGTATCGTTTTTCGAGCACTCGCTGGTTGCCAGCATCTGTGAAAACGATGCCGTTGACGATCGTCACGACCGAAGGAGGCGAATGCCGCGAATTCCAGAAGCAACCCTAAATTGCATTATGAATACCATCCTTTTAGTTATCCTGATTCTTCTTTTGATTGGAGCACTTCCTACTTGGCCTTACAGCTCCGGTTGGGGCTATTATCCCAGTGGTGGATTGATCCTGCTGATTGTGCTCCTCTTGATTTTCCTGCGCTGACCTAGAAGCTTTGACAAAAACGGCGTCTGATCTGAGGATCAGACGCCGTTTTTGATTTATAGGCTGCTGGGTTTTAAGCTTCTAAAGGAGGAGCTGGATCGTCGATGCCCTCGTCGCCCTGTCGAAGATCCTCTTTATCATGCTTGGGGTCTGCTCCTGCGTCAGTTTCGCGGGTGACTCGACGGGGAAGCGGAACGTCTTCAAACTCGTCGGGCTGACGGAGAGGAACTTCGCTGGGGTTTGGATTGGGAATCGGAGAAAACTCCTCAGTGGGTGAAGTAAGTTCATTCATGGTTTTTTGGAGGGTTGAGATTTGGTCCGTTGAACTTTCTGACGGAATTCTTCAGCCAGCTTTTCAAGCTGTTCTTCAGGTAAGTCTTCGAGGTCGATGATGTCATCGCGCGCTGCTTTGATGGAGCGGATGATCTCATCCAGCTTCAACTGCATGGCCATGGATTCACGGTTTTGACTGTTCTGGATGAGGAAGACACTCAGAAAGGTAACAATGGTGGTGCCCGTGTTGATCACGAGCTGCCAAGTTTCGGAATAGCCCAAGGATGGCCCCAAGGCTGCCCATCCGAGAACGATTAACAGAGCCAGAATGAAGGCAAAGGGATGCCCTAGACCACGTGCGGCTTGGGAAGCCATTTTAGCGAAAAGATCTTTCATAAATGGAGCTGAATTGAGGTTGAATTACCCTTCCAAGAGAGATTCCCCTCCATCGATGTAGATCTCTGTGCCTGTGATGTGGCTGGAAGCGTCTGAGGCGAGAAACCAGACCAATTGAGCCACCTGTCCCGAGCTTCCAGGCTCGCCATCTTTGAGAGGAATACTGCCTTCAGGGAAGTGAACGGGGACTCGGATACGATCCAGATTTCGAGTGTAAGTTTCTTCTGCGATGGTGGTTTCAATGGCTCCGGGGCAGATAGCGTTCACGCGCACGCGATGGCGTGCCCACTCCAAGGCGAGCATTTTCACAAGCGCGAGTTGTGCCGCTTTGGATGTGGCATAGGCGGAGGCTCCTGTGTTGCTAAATATGCGAGTGCCATTGACAGACGAAGTGACAATGACTGAGCCCCCCTGGGCCTTGAGATGGGGAAAGCAATGTTTGAGGACTAAAAACGTGCCTTTGAGGTTGGTGTTGAGAGTGGCATCCCATTCCGCTTCTTCCAATTCCTCAAAGGGAGCCCACATCCCATTGATGCCGGCATTGTGATGGAGGATGTCAAGTTGTCCCCAGGCCTCGAAGCTGGTTCTGACGGCTAGGGCTACTTGGTCGGCCGAGGTGACATCTCCTTGCACGGACAAGGCGCGACCGCCGCTGTGATGAATTTCCTCTTCGGTTTCTTTCAGATGCTCAAGCGTCGTACCGACGAGTGTGACGGCCGCGCCTGCATGAGCGAGCAGTTTAGCGGAAGCTTTGCCAATACCGGCTCCTGCTCCGGTCACTAAAGCCACTTTGTCCGCTAAAGACTGCTTGGGAATTTGCATCGTAGGGCAGTTCGCAAGGCGCTGTTGGGACGGATGTGATGGAATGTGATAAGCCTGCAAACTGAAGTTTCCACCAGTACATGCCGCCATGCCGATGAGGAGCCTCGAATGATAAGAAACACTTTTCGTTATGCACTATGACACAGCTCTCATTACTGGTGCGTCTAGCGGGATTGGGCTTCATCTGGCCCATCAGTTTGCGTTCATGGGGCATCCTGTCGTGCTGGTCGCACGTCAAAAAGAGGAGATGGAGGCCATCGCTGCCGAGTTAACAGCGCGATACGGTCTGATGGCCCGCGTGATCGCCAAGGATCTGGAACAACCTGAGGCTGCACAAGAAATCTTTGACGAGCTTTCGGCTGCTTCTATTGAGATCGGTGTATTGGTCAATAATGCAGGCGTAGGATTTCGTGGGCACTCCTGGGAGATTTCGGCAGAACAGGAACTCGCCATGATGCGCCTCAACATTGAAGCCGCGCTACGCCTGACACGCCTTTTCTTGCCACCGATGCTGAAACGGCAACGGGGACGGATTTTAAACACAGCTTCGGTGGCCGGCTTCGAGCCAGGCCCCATGTTAAATGTTTATCATGCGACGAAGGCTTTTCTGCTGTCGTGGAGTGAAGGGCTGGCGGTCGAATTAGAACCCACGGGTATCACCGTTACAGCTCTTTGTCCTGGCCCGACTGACACAGACTTTTTCACGAAGGCTGGCATGATCGGGGTGCGAGGTTTCCAAAAAGCTCCTGTGATGGCTCCGCAGGAGGTGGCTCAAGTGGGCTACGAGGGCATGGTCAACGGTGATCTCGTCGTGGTGCCGGGCGGGATGAATAAAGCCCTGGTCGCGGCACGGCGCATCTTAACGGATCACGCGCAGGCTAAGCTGAATGAAATGATGTATGAAGAGATCACCCCAGAGGAATGCACGCGGCATCGGGGCGATGTGGAGGCGGCCGCAGCGCATGCTGCCTCATGATGCGGGGACAAAAAACGCGGCCCCCCAAAGGAGCCGCGTCTAAAGTTAGAAGATCAGTTTTGACCTCGTCTTACAGGCTGGCTTCGATCAGCTTTTCCAGCTTCACGATGTCCTTGCCGAAGTTACGAATGCCTTCAGCGGTCTTCTCAGTCGCCATGGCGTCTTCATTGAAGAGCCAGCGGAAGGTCTTCTCGTCGCTGCCGATGCGCTCGATCTTGAGGGACTTCGCGTTCTCGGCGTTGAGCTTCTGGGTCAGAGGCTCTTCAGAGGATTGAAGCTCGCCGAGGAGACCTGGAGAAATGGTAAGCAGGTCGCAACCAGCCAGCTCGGTGATTTCACCTTTGTTGCGGAAGCTAGCGCCCATGACTTCAGTCTTGTAGCCGAAGTGCTTGTAGTAGTTGTAGATCTGGGTCACGGACTGGACGCCGGGATCTTCAGCACCTTCGTAGTTCTGGCCGGTGCTCTTCTTATACCAGTCGAGGATACGACCAACGAAAGGCGAGATCAGTTTGATGCCGCCTTCAGCACAAGCGACGGCTTGGGCGAGGCTGAACAGGAGGGTCAGGTTGCAGTTGATGCCTTCTTTCTGAAGGATCTCGGCGGCTTTGATGCCTTCCCAGGTGGAGGCGATCTTGATCAGGACGCGCTCACGGCCAATGCCTTCCTTCTCATACATGCTGATGAGATGGCGGGCCTTGTCCACGTTGCCCTGAATGTCGAAGGACAAGCGAGCGTCCACTTCGGTGGAAACGCGGCCAGGAACGATCTTTAGGATCTCGAGACCAAAGAGGATGAGGATGCGGTCCATGATCGCTTCCACTTTGGCAGCACCGGTCAGGCTGCTGGTTTTGTATTCAGCGACAGCTTTGTCCACCAGGGACTTGTATTCAGCTTTCTGGGAAGCCTGAAGGATGAGCGAAGGGTTGGTGGTGGCGTCCTGGGGCTTGTAGGCCTTCATGGCCTCGAAGTCGCCAGTATCGGCCACGACGGTCGTGTACTGCTTGAGCTGATCGAGCTGATTCATACTTTTTTCTTGGATGTAAGGGGCTGCGAGAATAAGGGCGGACGGCCTGGATGCAAGCGACGGGTGCACAGACGTCGCCAGAAGATCCGTGGGGGCGTCGTCTTAGGCGAGATCGCGGTCTGTGGGCTCGCGTCCCAAGAGAAGGGCCAGCGGGATGCCCGCCAGCAGCCATTCGATGAAGTAATCGGCCATGCCGACGATGACTTCACGAGGCGGGAGCTCAAACCAGATGTGCTGCGGGAGGATGCACACCAAACCGGCAAACAGGCCTGCGGCAGCGCAGAATGTGAGGCGGCCCGGTAAGGATAAGACCGTCTGACTCAGCAAAGCGCCCAAAATGAGCGCTGCGAGGAACGACCGGCCGATGCTCCACCCCATATTGACGTGCATGTTCCAGTCATGTCGGCCCGGGCGGAGGATGGCGTAGAGATAGGGGCCATTTTCGCGGGCTTTTTGATGGGCTGTGTCCAGGTTCTTCTGTTCGGCAGGGTCTGCATAGGACACGGCTTTTCGAGGGAACGGGAGCACATACATGCCTGTGCCGTGGGTCGCATTGGCCTTGATCACTTCCGTGACAGCGGCTTCGTCTTTGAAGTCATACATGCCCTTTTCATGCCAGCCCAGGAGCATCCAGGAGACAAAACCCCAGGTGAAGGAGAGGGCGGCCGCGAGCAGGGCTGCAAGAAACAGTTTCATACATTCAGGGTGTAACATTCTGCTTCTTCTGACAACCAGCCATTCGGGTGCGGTGTTGTTTTAAACGGGAGTGAGCAGTGGGGCTCCGCTGAAGTGGGCATTCACATTCCCCACGCACAAGGCGGCCATGGCTTCTCGGGTTTCTTGGGTGGCACTGCCGATGTGAGGAAGTAAAACGACGCGTTCGTCATTCAGGAGTTCGGCGGGGATCTGAGGCTCGTGTTCGAAGACGTCCAGGCCAGCACTGCGGATCGTTCCCGAATTCAGCGCCGTGACCAAAGCCTGCTCGTCCACCACGCTGCCACGGGCGATGTTGATCACGGTTCCATGGGGGCCGAGTGCGCGGAGTATCTCAGCATCCACCAGATGGTGGGTTCCAGCCCCTCCCGGGCAGGCGACGACCAGAAAGTCGGACTCTTCAGCCAAGCTTTTGAGGCCGTCGCAATAGTGGTAAGAAACGTCCGACTGTGCGTGGCGACCATGGTAGGCGATCTTCAGACCATGGGGAACCAGCCGCTCAGCGATGGCTTTGCCAATGCGCCCCAGCCCGAGAATCCCTGCCGTTTTGCCACGTAAGCTGTGCGCTAGGGGAAACGGAGCCCGAGGCCACTGCTGGGCGCGCACGTAACGCTCCGCTTCGGCGAGTCGGCGGCTGGTCATCAGGATCAATCCCACGGCGATGTCCGCGACATCATCGGTCAGAACATCAGGCGTGTTGGTGACATGGATTCCTCTCTGACGACAGTATTCGACCGGAACGCCATCGTAGCCCACGCCGAAGACACTGATGATTTCCAGAGCAGGTAGTTTCTTCAGCAGTTCCACCGGAGCTTGGCTGCCTCCGGCCATGACAATGCCGCGGATGCGTGGTCCGGCTTCTGCCAGGAGCGTCTCCTTGTGCTCAGTCATGAAGTAGCTGTGGCAGATGCAGGCCTCCCACAGCGGTCCCAATAGAAATTGGGGGAGAGGAGCCAGGAGTAAGATTTCTGGTTTTGAGTTCATGCGGATTCCTCCCGATTGCGCATGAAATCGGCGATCTGGGCGAAAAAGGCTCCGAGGAGGGGGACATGTTCAAGAGGGATCTCCACTTCTCTCATGGAAGCTCCCATCAAGTCCAACCAACGGTCGCGCTCGGCTAGACCGATCGAAAACGGCATGTGCCGACCGCGGAGGCGTGGATGACCACGCTCCTGCAGGTAAGTTTCTGGGCCGCCCAATCGGTAAATGAGGAAATCCGCCAACCTTTTCTCTGCGCCGTCCCAATCGTCCGGTGGATACATGGGGCCGATCAGATCGTCTTGCCGCACACGTCGATAAAACGCGGTGACCAATACGCGAAGCCGATCTTCGCCGAGATGATGATAAAGACTGCCCACTGCATCCATGCCTGACACATGCCAAGCCTGACGCGCTTTTCCAGCTTGGGATGGATTTTCCTGTGGGCTGGTGTAGCGGAGGATTCCGCCATGTCCTTTCTGCTGACGAACGATCCCATCTCAGACGCGGCCTGCCCTTTCTCCCCTGGGCAGGGAGCCGAGGTGCGATTTCTCGGCGTGGTGCGAGAGCTGGAGGGAGATCAAACCATCACGGGGATCGACTACAGCGTCTATCGTCCCATGGCGGAGAAGATGCTGGAGGAACTGATTGCTCAAGGCACCGCCGAACACGGACCTCATGAGGTATTCATCCAGCATCGTTTAGGATTTGTGACGGCGGCCGATGCCTCCATCGTGATCTGGGTGCGCACCAAACATAGCGCGGAGGCTTTTGACCTCTGCCGCTGGTATTTGAGGGAGGTCAAAACCCGAGTTCCCATTTGGAAGAAGCCGTGCTTCTGAGTCTTCTTGCCGCCTGACAAACTTAATGGTTAAGGTGATTAAAAAGATTCTGCCAAATTTTCATAATTAACGCACCGACTCGAAATAAACGTAGGTGCTACGGCTATCTAGGCCTTTGAGAAGGCATGGGTCTTGTTACAGTTGGCCGATATGTTCTGTGCCCTCCCGAAACGCGTGTGGATGCTTCTTGCACCAGCCTGTCTGTGGCTCACAGGCTGTCAGCTCCCTGAGGACGCGATGACCGTTCGCCGGGCGGAATCTGCGGGCTCGGGGACACTTTTTGCGGGGGCAGGAGAGTTGAATGTCCCTATCCGAGCTTCATCCATCAATGACGTGGCTCGGATGTTGGCTGGGATGGAGGCTTATGGCGGACAGAGCGGATTTGCTGCGGTGCGGGATTCCTCTGCGTGGCCGCATCACCAGCGGCAGATGGAGGCTCTGTGGCGGCGTCATGAACTCGGTCGCGGGCAGAAAGTCCGTGCTTGGGCAGCGCAGGAAATCTCGGATCTGCAACACAACCGGGCGCTTTTTTATCCATTCAGCGGCCCTGACTACCTCTTTGCCCATGAGCTTTTCCCGAGTGCCGAGACATACATCCTTTGTGGGCTGGAGCCTGCGGAACCGCTGCCAGATTTGCGGACGCTGTCTCCCGGCGATGTGGCCCTGGGGCTTTACGGACTCCGCACGTCACTGAGCAGCATCATGGATGCTGGCTACTTCGTGACGAAAGACATGCGGAATGATTTTCAAGCGACGCGGTTCCGCGGCACTCTACCGGTCTTGCTGGTTTTCCTGGCGCGCACGGGAGCGACAGTGGAGAGCGTGGACATCGTGACTTTGGATGGCTCGGGAACGCCTGTTCTGACGGTAGCGGCGGGCGGGTCTGCCCCAGGATTAATGATCCGCTTCCGAAATGGCGTGGGGGGCATGAAGCGGTTGTTTTATTTCCGGCAAGATCTCTCCAATGGCAGCACGCGGTTGGGTGGAGCGTTCCTGACGTTTGTGGCTAAGCAGGGTTACCCACCTGCCCTGGTGAAGAGTGCTTCCTATCTGATGCACGACAGTGGTTTTTCCAACATCCGCTCCTATTTGGTGCGCTCCACCTCCGGATTGGTTCAGGACCCTTCTGGTGTCCCCTATCGTGACCTCGTGAATGCCGGACTCAGCGTGGATCTCTATGGTCGCTACCAGGGCACATTGGGCATTTTCAGCCAGCAGCAGCCGGATTTGATGTCGGCCTACTCCAGTGGAGGGCATCGGGTGCAGGCGGTGGATTTTGGATTTGGGTATCTCTACAACAGCTCCAGCACCAGCATCATGGTCGCACGTCGGCGTTGAAGCGGGCGGTCTAGGATTTCCAGAATTTTACCATCTGGAGGATTGCCCTTATGGCCTAGGGTGTTAGCTTTCCATCCCTGCGCCGCTGTGGCGCGTATAAGCTTTCACGTTACGACCTATGCAATGGCTTTCTTCTCTCGGTTCGGTGGGTGAGACTCTCCGCATCATCATCCTCGTTTTTGAGGTTCTTCTAGTCTTCAACCTCATGATCCTGGTGCATGAATGGGGGCACTTTTTGGCTGCTCGCTGGCGTGGGTTGAAGGTGGAGGCTTTTTACATCTGGTTTGGGAAGCCTCTTTGGAAAAAGACCATCAACGGCGTGGAATACGGCTTGGGGAGCATCCCGGCGGGTGGTTTCGTCAAACTCCCACAGATGGCCCCGATGGATACCATTGAAGGAGCCAGCAGCAGTGACGAGCCTCTGCCGCCGATCAAGCCCCTGGATAAGATGATCGTCGCCTTTGCGGGCCCTCTGTTCAGCTTCGGACTGGCCTGTGTCTTTGCTTTGTTGGTGAGCTGGTTGGGCAAACCTCAGTCGGAAGCTTTTGTCACCACCACCATCGGCTACGTCGCTGAAGATAGCCCCGCAGCTAAAGCAGGCCTGAAGCCTGGCGACGTGATCAAATCCATCGATGGTCACCCGATTCGCCGATTTGAAGGGTTTGTGGACAGCGTGCGTTGGGGGATCATCTCCAGCGAGGGAAGTGAGATCAATTTTGAGGTAGATCGCCCCGGAGAAGGCTTGAAAACACTCCCCGTCTCCTCCAAATGGCCGGATGTGGAGAAAAAAGCCAGCTCGTGGTGGAAGTCCATCTTCGAGCGGCCAGCACTTCGTGAGGTGGGCATCCTGGGGAAATCAACTCCAATGGTGGGCAAAGTGGCCCCTCATAGCCCGGCGGCCGATGCAGGCTTGCAACCCAATGACGAACTTCTCAGCGTGGATGGGATTCCCCTGCTCAGCCCGATCCAGCTTGCCGAATATCTGGAGAATAAGGCCAATCAGACCGTGCAGGTCATGATCCGTCGCAAAGATAATAACGGCGTGGCTAGTGAAATGCCGATCGCTCTCGTTCCTCGCGTGCCAGACGTTTGGAAGCTAGATGAGAAGCCACGCATTATGGTCGGCATCGAGTGGCATGCGACGGGTGAGCGGAAGCTCTACTACCCCGGTGTGCCAGAGCAGGTCTCTGATGCCGCACGGAGTATGTTCAGCATGATCAGCAAACTGGTCTCCGGTAAATCGGACATCAGTGTCGCTCACATGAGTGGTCCCGTGGGCATTGGTCGTGTGTACTACAATCTGCTTCAGGATCCGGCGGCTCTTCTTCAGATCCTCTGGTTCAGTGTCGTGCTCAATATCAACCTCGCCATCATGAACATGCTGCCATTCCCAGTCCTGGATGGTGGTCACATCACCATGGCGATTGCCGAGGCGCTGCGCCGGAAACCGCTCCATTCTCGCGCTCTGGAATGGCTGCAGACCGCGTGTGCGCTCACCCTGTTTGGCTTTATTTTCTTCGTCACGTTCAAGGACCTGGGAGATATCTTCCTGGGCGGTGGCGGCAAGAAGGTGAATCCGGCCCAGGAAATCCAGTGGTTGCCCAAGGATCAGCGCCCCGAGACGAAGTGAAGTCTTCGCCTTCGTCGTTGCATCACCCTCAGGTTCGAGTTTGATGTCCATCACCACCTCCGATGACCGCGACCAGCCTGCTTCGTTACTGCCCTGACCTGTATCATTACCAGCGCCGTGAGACGCGTGTGGTGACGGTGGGGAACATCGGCATTGGTGGGGATAATCCCATCCGTGTGCAGTCCATGCTCACGAGCGACACGCGGGACGCCGAAGCTTGTGTGAAACAAGCCCTCGAACTCGCTGCCGTGGGCTGTGAGATCGTGCGTGTCACGGCTCAAACCCGGGTCATCGCAGAGAATCTGGAGCACATTCGCGATGGATTGCGCTCAGCTGGGTGCGATGTGCCATTGGTTGCGGACATTCACTTCAAGCCTGACGCGGCCATGGAAGCCGTGAAGTGGGTGGAGAAAGTGCGCGTGAATCCCGGCAACTACGCCGACAAGAAGAAGTTCGCGGTCAAGGAATACACCGACGAGGAATACGCCGAAGAAGTGGCCTACATGGAGGCGCAATTCGTGCCTTTGGTCGAGGAGTGCAAGCGTCTGAATCGCGCCATGCGCATCGGCACCAATCATGGCAGCTTGAGTGATCGCATCATGAATCGTCATGGCGATACCCCTCATGGCATGGTGGAGAGTGCCCTCGAGTTTGCCCGCATTGCCCGGGCTAATGACTTCCACAATTTCCTCTTCTCGATGAAGGCCAGCAATCCGAAGGTCATGATTGAGGCCTATCGTCTGCTGGTGGCTCACCTGAATGCCTTAGGCAGCGATTGGAATTATCCGATTCACCTGGGAGTGACCGAAGCTGGCGACGGGGAAGATGGGCGCATCAAAAGCGCGATTGGGATTGGCTCCCTGCTGTCGGACGGCATTGGCGATACCATCCGCGTGTCCCTGACCGAAGATGCGATTCACGAAATCCCCGTCGCGCGGGCTCTGATTCAATCGGTGCTTAAGGGCGCTCGTGCAGGTCAATGCGGGGCGACCAGTGAGGCATTGCCGATCAGCTACGATCCTTTTACCTACAGCCGGCGGGCGACGGAAAAGCTCAATGTTCAAGGCATTGAGGTCGGCGGTGGTTCGACCGTCGCGGTCTTCACCACGCGTCGGAAATGGGACGCGGTGGCACATAAGCTGGATAAGTTAGGTGATTTCAAACCGGAAGTGGTTCTTGAGGACAGCGGAGTCGTGGCGGTGGACCCGCGTGACGACAGTGCTCTGCATGATGTGAATGCGGCTGTGGAAGCGAAGCTGGTGACGGTCGCTGATGGATTGGACCTGTCCCCCATTCATGCCTTCCGTCTCTTGGCAGCCAAGCTGGATGTCAGGCACTCGATTCTGCTCAAAGACACCTTTGCTGGAGAAGCCACCGAGGCAGGTCAGTCGGATTTTACCGATAATCTGCTGACGGCGGCAACCAACATTGGAGCGATGCTTTGCGATGGGATTGGCGATGCCGTCTTGGTCAATGGTGAAGAAGCTCCGGGGCAATCTCTGCGCATCAGCTATAACATTCTTCAGGCAGCGGGTGTCCGTATTTTCAAGACGGACTATGTGGCCTGCCCGAGCTGCGGACGTACGCTCTTCAATCTCCAGCAAACGACTCAAAAAATCCGTGCTTCCACAGGTCACCTCAAAGGCGTGCGTATCGCCGTCATGGGTTGCATCGTGAATGGCCCTGGAGAGATGGCGGATGCGGACTTTGGCTACGTGGGCGGAGCCCCTGGCAAGATTAATCTCTATGTGGGCAAGACGGCTGTGAAATTCAATATCCCCGAAGAAGAAGCTGTGGAACGTCTTGTGGACTTGATCAAAGAACACGGTCGCTGGTTTGATGCACCACCCCTTGCGGCCTAGAAGAATGGGTTCATTTTTCAAATACATCATGCAGCGGCCCGCCCCTTGCTGCATGAAAAAAACCATGCCTTCCGACCCGGCCATCTGTGCGCCCAACCGCCCCGGAGTCACCCTCACGCCTGAGGGCGCCCATTTCGTCGTTTTTGCACGCCATGCTACCGCCATGGATCTGTGCCTGTATTCACCCGCTGATCCCAAGCAGGAGACCGCTCGGGTGCGCATGACACGGGGTGAGCGTGACCTCTGGCACGCCTTTGTGGACAAGGTCAAATCCGGCCAACTCTACGGCTACCGTGCTCATGGCCCTTGGATGCCGGATAGCGCCCTCCGTTACAATGCCAATAAGCTGCTGCTGGACCCCTATGCGCTGGCCATTGTGGGCAAACCGGATGGAGCGACGGGTATGCTTGGTAGCGGTGGGCCTAATGTATTGCCTGGGGCCTACGACAATGGCCCAGAAGCGCTCAAGTCAGCGGTTGTGGAAAACCGCTTCAATTGGCGTGGAGACACACTGCCTGCCATTCCCTGGCGGGATACGGTGATCTATGAGATGCATGTGAAGGGCTTTACCCAAAAGCACCTGGGCATTCCGAAGAAGCTTCGCGGCACCTATGCGGGTCTCGCGCATCCCGAGGTGATCGCTTATCTCAAAGACCTCGGCGTCACTAGCTTGCAGCTTTTGCCCGTTCATCAGCATCTGGACGACCAGTTTTTGCTGGAAAAGGGGCTAACCAATTATTGGGGTTATAACACCATCGGATTCTTCGCGCCTCATAACGAATACGCGGCGGCGAAAGACCCCCAAGGCCAGGTCAACGAGTTTAAAGAAATGGTTCGCGCCTTGCATGCGTCGGGCCTGGAGGTGATTCTGGATGTGGTTTACAATCACACGGCAGAGGGAGATGAGCGAGGGCCTACGCTGATGTTCCGGGGGCTGGATGACCGCTTTTATTACCGCCACTCCTTTGGTGAACATGGCGCTAGCTACATCAACATCACCGGCTGCGGCAATGCCGTGGACTCGGCCACACCGGCCGCCCTGCGTCTAATTTTAGACAGCCTCCGCTATTGGGTGACGGAGATGCATGTGGATGGCTTCCGGTTTGATTTGGCAGTCACAGTGGCTCGCGATCAGCATGACAATTACGATGCTAACTCGCAGTTCCTGGCGGCAGTTGCTCAGGATCCAGTGCTCTCGCAGGTCAAGTTGATTGCGGAACCCTGGGATATCTTCCGGATGGATAGCTATCAGGTGGGCGGATTCCCCGAGCCATGGCGGGAGCTCAATGGAAAATATCGGGACTCGGTTCGACGATTCTGGGCAGGAGATGAAGGCTCGACGGCGGAATTCGCCAAACGCATCTGCGGAAGCCAGGATGCGTTTGGTTGGAATTCGCGGCCCGCACTCAGCAGCGTGAATTTTCTCACCAGCCATGATGGCTTCACGCTGATGGATCTGGTGAGTTACGCCAGCAAGCACAATGAAGCGAACGGCGAGGATAATCGCGATGGTGATAACTCCAATCACAGCGTGAGTTGTGGCGTGGAGGGCCCGACAAAAGATCCTCGCGTGAACAGCTTACGGGCTCGTTTACGGCGCAGTCTCATGGCCACGCTGATGACCTCCGTAGGGGTGCCGTTCATCAATGCCGGTGACGAACGTGGCCGCACGCAGAAGGGGAATAACAATGCCTACTGCCAGGACAATGACCTCAGTTGGATGGACTGGAGCACGGGTGACGAGGAGATGCTGGACTTCACACGTCGGATCATTGCGTTGCGTAAAAGCGTGGCCAGCTTCCGGCGCACGCAGTTCTTTGATGGCTTGGTGAATCCTGCCTCAGGTTTGGCGGATGTGACTTGGCTGGAGGGGAATGCGACCCTGCTTTGCCACGAAGAATGGCATGATCCTCACCGCAGCTTTTTTGGGGCATTGTTGGATGGGAGCCCCCCCATGCTGCTCATCTTCAATCGTGGAGATTTACCGCAGAATTTCAGCCTGCCAGGGAGTGGCAAGACGGTCTGGAGCTTGGTTTTCGACACGAGTCTCACGCCTGGTTTCGTGGCGAAAGACTCGCGTTTGATTGACGGTGGCGTGGCTTTTCAGGTGAAAGCCAGCTCCATGGTATGCCTGCGATTGAACGAGGGACCTGCCTTGGTGGGGGAGAGCTGCTAATAAAATCCATCAAAGCGCACGATAGCTTGGCATGACTGAGGCTGTTTGATAGACAGCGCTTATGCCTGACTCTGCCGTCTCTTCCCCAGCCGCTGTTTTATCGGATCAAGAAGCCATCGACATGTTGGCAGGAGCGCGGGAGAAAATTCTGGCGGAGGTGGGTAAAGTCATTGTGGGGCAGACGCAGGTGGTGGATGAAATGCTCATCGCACTGCTGTCTGGTGGACACTGTTTGATTACAGGAGCGCCCGGGTTGGCTAAAACACTGTTGGTTAAGACGGTGGCCGACGTTTTTGACCTCAGCTTTCACCGGATTCAGTTCACTCCTGATCTGATGCCCTCAGACATCACCGGGACGGAGATCCTGGAAGACACAGCCAGCGGTCGGCAATTGGTGTTTAAACCTGGGCCGGTTTTTGCAAACATGATCCTGGCGGATGAAATCAACCGAACGCCTCCCAAAACCCAGGCTTCGCTCCTGGAGGCGATGCAGGAGCATCAAGTGACGGTGGCTGGGCGCAGCCTGCCTTTGCCCAAACCGTTCTTTGTTTTGGCGACGCAAAACCCGATTGAAATGGAAGGCACCTATCCGCTGCCAGAGGCGCAGCTTGATCGCTTCATGCTGAATATCGTGATCGACTATCTCAGTGAAGATGATGAAGTGGCCGTGGTGACACGCACCACCAGCGGCAGGTCGGAGACGATTCAGCAACTCTTTCATGGACCGCAGCTTCAGGCCTTTCATCAACTGGTGAAAAAAGTGCCGGTGGCTGAAGATGTGGCGCGGTATGCCGTCCGACTGGCCGCTTCTTCGCGTCCTGGACGACCCGGAGTGCCGGACTTCGTCAATGAGTGGGTCAGTTGGGGGGCAGGAACGCGTGCCTCTCAATGTCTCGTTCTCGGCGGGAAAACCCGTGCACTCCTGCATGGACGTGCACATGTGACTCTGGAGGATATTCGGGCGATGGCTCAACCTGTTTTGCGACATCGTATTCTGATCAACTATCGAGCCGAGGCCGAAGGTGTAACGGTGGGCAAGGTGATCGAGAAGCTCCTTGAAGGAGTGATGAAATAATTCTGAACTTACAGTTATGCCTGCTTCACTCGACGCTGCCGCTTTGGCTCGCATCCGCTCTCTGGAGCTGCGGGCGAAAGTCATCGTCGAGGGGCTTTGGAAGGGCATGCATCGGAGTCCTTACCATGGCTTTTCGGTCGAGTTCAGCGAATACCGCGCTTATGTGCAGGGGGATGATCCTCGGGCGATTGATTGGAAAGTTCTGGCTCGTAGTGATCGCACCTTCATCAAGAAGTTTGAAGACGAAACCAATCTGAGATGTCAGCTCGTGGTGGATCACAGCCGATCCATGAAATTTGGTTCAGGGCCGATGACGAAGGCAGACTATGCGGCGACTCTAGCTGCCACGCTGGCTTTATTCCTGATGCAGCAGGGGGATGCTGTCGGTGTCACAACCTTTGGCCCGAGCCTGCAAGAGCATATCCCGGCGAGGAATCGTCCCGGCCACCTCAGGCGCTTGATGCTGGAACTGGAGAAGCCCGCGCCGGCGGGTGCCACAGCGCTGGATCTGAGCGTGAAGCAGTTGGCTGATCTGGTGCGCAAGCGCGGCGTGATTTGCCTCGTGTCTGATATGCTGGCTCCCGTGGAAAAGCTCGAGCGTCAGCTCGGTTTGTTAGGTGCCATGGGGCATGATGTGGTGGTGTTTCATGTCATGGATCGGGCGGAGATTGATTTCCGCTTCGATAAAGCCGCCCACTTCAGAGATTTGGAAACTGGAGCGGAGAGGTTCATTGATCCTTCCGTATCGCGAGAGATTTATCTGAACCGGTTAAACGTGCATCGCGACTTCATCCGGCGAGCCTGCGAGAGGCAGGGGATTGAGTATCATTGGACTCCGACGGACACTTCTTTGGAGCAGGTTCTCTTCGATTTCCTCTCCGTGCGAAATCGTAAGAAAGGAGGGCCTCGCAGATGAGCTGGCTGTTTCCACTCTATTTGTTAGGAGCTGCTGCCATCATTGGGCCGATCTTGATGCATCTGCGGCGTCGCCCTCCGCAGGACCGTATTGAGTTCAGCTCCTTGATGTTTCTGGAAGCACAGACGCCGATGCCCGTGAGCAAGCGACGGCTCGAGCATTGGCTGCTTTTGCTGCTGCGTTGCCTTGCTCTGATTTTGTTGGCCCTGATGTTTGCGCGGCCTCTGTGGCAGGCGGAGGAAACCGCGGCACTGGGGAAGAATGAGGCGATTTATCTCCTGGTTGATCGCAGTGCCTCCATGCGGCGAGCGGATTTATGGACCCAAGCCCGAGAAGAAACCGCCAAACTGGTGGCTGCGGCTAAACCCGGAGACCGCCTGGCCATCGCGACTTTCGATGGCGCTCTTGAGCCACGATGGACCTTCGCTGAGGATCGAGACTCCGCGAGTAACCGATCTGCTGTGGTTTCTCAGAGAATCGGCCAAGTGACCCCGGGCTGGGGCCGAACAGACTTGGGCAAGGCCTTGGTGGAAGCGTCATCGGCATTTGGGAGTGAAGCAGGCATGACCGGTCTGCGTAAGCGGATCGTGGTGCTGACCGATTTTCAAGAAGGCAGTCGGTTAGAGGCTCTGCGCGGGCAAGTTTGGCCAGAAACAGTGGCCGTGACGGTGCGACGTCTTGAGGTGGTGGACCAGGATAATCTCGCGCTTTCACTAGGGGCAACGAGTGAGGCATACGACTCAGCGGAGGAGGATCCATCCCCGCATCCACAACAGGCGAAGATGAATGTGAGAGTGCGTGTGAGCAATGCGCGAGACTCGAAACTCTCGGACTATACCTTAGCTTGGGAGCGAGGCGGCGGTGATCCCCTGAGGGGATATCTTCCTCCTGGGGTGAGCCGCGTCTTGGTGGCTCCACCCGTGTTTGAGGAGAAAAAGGCTTCGGTGCTGAGGCTGAGTGGGGATCGTTGGGATTTTGACAACCGTGTCTTTGTGGCCCCGCCGCAACCTCAACTGGTGGACCTGGTTTTCCTGGGTGATGAGAAGACTCGCGATGAGGCTGCTTCACCTTTGTTTTATCTGAGTCGTGCTTTGCAGCCGACAGCCACGCTGACACCAGAGCTTCAAGTCATCTCGCCTGAGGCAACGGCGCTTCCGGCAACCACCGACATCGTCTTTATCTCGGGTGCGGAGTTAAAAGCTCCCATGCTGCAATCCCTCAGCGCCTTTCTGAAAGCAGGGGGCTTGGTCGTTGCTGTGGTGGATGAACTGATGAAAACAGCCACGCTCGAAAGCCTGTGTCAGGTCAAGGGGATCACGCTGAGTCCGTCGCCATCTGCTCTTCAGTCGGATTACCTGATGCTCGCGGATGTGAAGACGGATCATCCCCTCCTGCGCCCGTTTGCGGATGAGCGGTTACGTGATTTCACCAAACTCAGATTTTGGAAACATCGGTTCGTGGATCTTCAGGGAGAGGCCGTGGAGAAGGTGAAGGTGCTGGCTCGGTTTGATAATCAAGCTCCGGCTTGGCTAACCGTGCCTTCGGGGAAAGGCAGTTTGATTCTCATGACCAGTGGTTGGCACCCGGCGGACAGTCAGTTGGCGTTATCAACCAAGTTCGTTCCTTTGCTCTATGGCTGGTTGGAAGCGGCAGGATTTCGCAACGAAACGTCTCCTTCGTTGTTGGTGGGAGATAGGCTGCCTCTGGATGCTGATATGACCCAGGTGATTGCGCCTGATGGCCAAGTTCTGAGGAGAGAGCCTGGGGCTTCTCTTTGGGCCGAGCAAGTGGGCATCTATGCTCTGCAGGGGCGTGGAGGTCATCAAGTGGCCGTGAATTTACCCCCTGAAGAAAGTCGCGTGGCTCCCTATTCCGAGGACAAGCTGAGGGAACTGGGGGTGAAGCTGGAGGTGATCGCGAGTGACGGAGTGGCTTCGCCCTCGGCGGAAGAAAAAGAGCGCCTGGCAGCTCATGAACAAGAGGGGCGTCAACGCGCTTGGCTCTGGTTGCTGGCGGGGGTGCTCCTGATGCTGGCAGGTGAAACGTGGTTGGCAGGAAGAATCCGAGAAGGGAGGGCGCAGCCAGCGTATTCATGAAAAGGAACCTTCATCGTTCGGTGACGCATGCGGGCCTGTGGCTTGGGCATAGGCACGAGGGTTCTCGTGTTAAACTCAGACTTAGAAAGGGGCCACGCTATGATTGAGCAACAGATCCTTCGAGAAAAGTTGCAGAGCGCGCAGCGCGAGTGGCGGCGAGCGCGAGCCCATCTTTGTTATTTCGGCGTCTATTTGTTGGCATCTGTCGTGTGCTTCGCAATTGCTTGGAACGTCCGCGATTTGCCTTGGATGACGGCGAGCGGTTCTTGGTGGCTGTTATTCGTTCCCGTGATCATCGCAGTGGCACTTGCGTCTTGGGCGTCACGGCCCATGCGTCTCCGAAGACAGGCGGTGCGGCAGTTGGAGCTGCAACACCCTGAGTTAGACGGCCTTTTGGTAACCGCAGAGGGGCTGCTAGAGAAACCGGAGCTGAATGTTTTGGAGCAGCGTGTGATCTCAGCGGCTACGGATCACGGGGCCAGCCATGATTGGTCTGCCACCCTCACACGATCTCGCGGTCGGACGTGGAAGGGGTTGATGTTTTTCGGGCTTTTGCTCTGGGTGAATGCGTTTCTGCTTATGAATCGTCGTTGGGAGCAGGTCCATGTCCAACCTGAGGCCGTGGTCGCCGCCGTCACGGAAACGAAAGAGGTACAACCTGGAGTGGTGACACTCACACCGGGAGATACGGAGATCGAGAGGGGAAGTCGTTTGATCGTGGAGGCCAAATTTGATTCCCAAGTGCCTGTGGATGCGACTTTGGTGGTGACTGAGATGAATGGGGACGAACGCGAACGACTGCCCATGAAACTCACTGTGGATGAACAGGTTTTTGGCGGGTTGATCGCCAGGGTGGATCGAGATGCCCGGTATCATGTCGAGTTCGCTGGCGGTCGTTCTCAGGAGCACCAGATCACCACCTTCATCTATCCTGCCTTGGAAAGAGCAGATGTGAAAATCACGCCACCTCCTTATGCTGGCCTGCCTACCAAAGAGTTAAAAAACACCCTCAAAGTGACCGCTATGGAGGGAAGCGATTTGGCATTCACTTTCAAGACCAACAAACCGGTCAAAGATGCCGAGCTTTTCGGTGAAGATAAAACCATCCTTCCACTCAAAGCCAGCGCAGACGATCCCACGCTTCTGACGGCCAGTCTCAAGGCAGAGAAGACCCAGAAATGGCGGCTTCATCTTGTGGATGCTCAAGAACGAGCGAATAAGAATCCCCCCTGGATCAGTGTGAAGGTGCAGTCGAACCAATTGGCTAAAATCGAGGTCGTGTTCCCCAAGCGCGATATTCAGGTGTCCGCCATTCAAGAGCTGCCTGTGGAGGCTCGAGTTTGGGATGATTTAAGTGTGACGCAGAGTGGCGTGAGTTTTAGCATTGCTGGGCGCAGCAAAGATGTGGTCTTCAAGCACAGTGCCACCCAGCCGGCCAAAAAATTGGAGTTGAAAGAGTTGTTAGATCTCGAGAATGAAAGCGCCGAGCCACGGCAATTGGTGAGTTACCATTTCTGGGCCGAGGACAAGGGGCCGCAGGGGGAAATTCGGCGAGCGATGAGCGATATGTTTTTTGCCGATGTGCGTCACTTTGAAGACATCTTCCGCGAGGCCGAAGCTCCTCCTAGCGAACCAGGTATGCCGGAGAAAAAGACGGACCTGGATAAGCTGGTGGAATTACAGAAGCAGGTGGTGAATGCCACTTGGCGATTGATTCGAGACACCAACGCAGGACGTGCCATGGAGGCGGCATCACCGGATGTGGATGTGGTGCATGAATCTCAAAGCATGGCTCTGGAGCAGACCAAAGAGCTGATGGAAAAAGTCGAGGATGCCGAGATCAAAAACGCACTGACAGAGGCCTGGAAAAGTATGAAGGATGTGTTGGAGCCTCTGGAAATGGCCTCTGCAGAGAAGAAGCGGTCTCCCTTGAATCAAGCACTCACTTTTGAGCAAAGTGCTCTGGAATGGCTGCATCGTGCCCAGAGCCGAGAGCATCGGGTGATGCGGCAAAACCAGCCAAGTCAATCCAGCACAGCTTCCGAAAAAGCCCGTCAAAATCAGATCATGAATCTGGAGCTCAAGCAGGGCGAACAGCGCTATGAGCAGGAGAGGCAAGCTTCTCCCGAACAAACCGCTGAGCAGCAAGAGAACCTCCAAGTGCTGAATCGGCTGAAGGAACTGGCACGGCGTCAGGAAGCCTTGGCGGAGAAGATGAAGGAACTGCAAAAGCAGATCGAAAAAGCCAAAACGGAGGAAGAGAAACAGGAGTTGGAAAACCAACTGCAGCGTCTGCAAGAAGAACAGGAACAGCTGCTGCGGGATGTCGATGAATTGAAAGATCGAATGGAGAGTCCTGAAAACGCCACCAACATGGCCGAGGCGCGTGAACAACTCGAGCAGACGCGTGAACAAGTCATGGATGCAGCGGAGAAGCTCAAGCAGCAGCAACTCGCCGATGCTGCCAATGCCGCGACGCGGGCTCAGAGAGAGCTCGAAGACATGCAAGAGGACTTCAAACAAAAAACAGCCAAACGCTTCAGTGATGAAATGAAGCAAGTGCGCCAACAGGCGCGTGAGATCGCGGAGGCCCAGAAGCAAATCAGTGAATCTTTGGAGAATCAAAAGACACCTCAAGAGAGCGGCGATACGAGCGCGACCCTGGAGAAAATGCTGGATGGCAGCCAAGTCGCACGGCAACTTGAAGAGCAAGGCACTCGGGTGAATGACCTCCTGGAAAACATGCGGCGGATCAGTGAACAGGCTGAAGGTAGCAACCCGCTTCTACATCGTCGTTTATATGAAGCAGTGCGGAATGCTCAGACAGGTGGACTTGAGGAGAACCTCGAGGAAGCTCGGATACAGTCTCGATATGGAAACCGTGCCGACGCTCAGGATGCCGAACGTAAAGCGGCAACGTCGGTGGATGAACTCCAGAAAGGGGTGCAGAAGGCTGCCGAGAGTGTGCTGGGGAGTGAGACGGAAGCTCTCCGTATGGCTCGCAACGAGCTGGATCGATTGATCAAGGAAGTAGAAGCTGAAGCTCAAGGAGGAGCGTCCTCCGACTCATCGCCATCTTCAAAAGAGGGGCAGCCTTCTCCCACCAACCAAACAGCTCAAGCTGAGAAGGGAGAAGCACCAAGCCGTGCAGAGGAAGGAGAACCTAAGATGACGGGGCAGGGGCAAGGCCAAGAAGCCGATCCCAAAACGGCTAATCAGTCACCTTCGCAGGAGGGGCAACCCTCAGGGCGCGGTCAGCCTGCCGGTGACGGCGAGCCACCTCCAAATCAGCAGAGCCAGCCCAACTCCATGGCCCAGAATCCCTCCCAAGCAGGTCAGGGCCAAGAAAAGGGACAAAGCCCTGGACAAGGTTCTGAATCGAAAGGCCAAGAAGGCGATCCGTCTTCTCAAACGGCGCAGAAGGGAAGCCCGGGAAAAGAGGGGTCTCAGACAGGTGGCCAACAAGCGAGTGCCCCAAATGCCTCGGGTCAGGGACAAGGGCAAGGAGCCGAGCAACCCGGCTCACAAGGGCAGAGCCCTGGGGAATCGGGCTCGCCATCCTCCAATCAACCGCAGATGGCTGAAGGTGGTCAGCGTGTCAACGGGGGGCAGCAATCCGGTGGAGGCAATTCCTCCGCTGGGGGAAGGAACTTGAGTGGCGATGATCGTCGCGGCTCAAGATCTGCCTCAATGGGCGGAGGAGGTTTCTTTTTTGATGAAGGAGTGGAGGTCGTGGATCGTGGTCCCTTGACTGGTGAGGGGTATGCGGACTGGTCCGATCGTTTACGGAATGTCGAAGAGCTTTTGGAACAGCCTGAGCTGCGCAATGAAGCGGCCAAGGTGTTAGATAATGCGCGGGCATTGCGGATTGATCACGAGCGTAACAATGAGTCTCCTCAAGCAGAGCATTTAGCCATGCGCATTACGCAGCCGTTGGTGGAGTTGCGGGATCGGGTCGCTGAGGAACTCGCGAAGAAGGGGCCGGAAAATCCTATGGTGCCGGTGGATCGAGATCCTGTCCCACCCGCATTTCGTGATTTGGTGAAACGTTATTATCAGGAGCTCGGCCATGGCAACTGAGGCTGTTATTTTTGAGGCATGAATCTGCGGGCAGCATGAGCTCTACTACCACTCTCATTTTCCAGCACCTTGAGCGTCTTTGGTTAGCTCTGGGGTTGCTTGTGATTGTGCTTGGCGGTGTGGTGTGGAGTTACCGTCGGCATTCATTGCGCGGAGTCGCGCGTTGGGCGGCTCCTTTATGCAAAGCCCTTGTGTGGTTGTTGTTGGCGGCGTGTTTGTTAGATCCTGTATGGTCGCGCAGACAGCCCATGAGTGGTGAGAATGAAGTGATCATCGTAGCGGATAATAGCGCGTCTTTGAACGTGGCGGAGATACCGGAAAGTGCCACGCGAGCGATGCAAATGCGTGAAGCTCTGGGGGCCGATGTTCAGAGTCCTCCGACGTGGTTGGAGGAGTTGGGGAGAATGTTTCGGGTCAAGACTCAAATCGTGGATGAGCGCCTTCAGAGCGTGACTCATTTTTCCAAATTGGATTTTTCGGGCAGCAAGTCGGAACTCCATGGTGCCCTGAGCACGCTTCGAAATGGGGGCACGAATAGCCGAGTTGCAGCCGTTGTGTTGGTTAGTGACGGCATTGCTACCGATGCCGTGAATGAGGTGGATCAGGCTTCGAAAGTGCCTGTATTCCCGGTGCGTGTGGGGAGCCAAAGCCCTCGTCCAGATCTTGCCATTGTGGATTACTCGGTGGCTCAAACGTCCTTTGAAGATACTCCCGTTACCATCACAGCGCAGATTAAGGGCCAGGGATTCGCCGACCAAGAGGTGGCTGTCTGTGTCTTGGATGAGCAGGGGAAGGTCTTGATCACCGAGAAGACTCGGGTGCCTTCAGATGGCGTTGTCCAGGTGGTCCGCTTGAGAGTGCCTGCGGTGAAGCCGGGCGTTTCATTTTATCGATTAGCCGTCATGGCCGGTGACTTGGTCGGCAAACCGGAGTGGAAGAAGCTGTCTCAAGAATCTACCCTGAGGAATAACGAGCGCCACATCGCCGTAGATCGTGGTTCAGGGCCCTATCGAGTGCTGTATATCTCGGGTCGGCCTAACTGGGAGTATAAATTTATGCGGCGTGCTTTGCTGGGTGATGACGAGATTCAGCTGCCTTCCTTGATTCGTATTGCCAAACGCGAACCTAAGTTCGAATGGCGTGGTCGGACGGGAGAAACGAGCAATCCCTTGTTTCGCGGTTTTGGTCAGCAGGCTGAAGCTCAGCGCTATGATCAGCCGGTCTTGATTCGTCTGGGAACCCGAGATGCGAAGGAACTGAGTGACGGATTTCCCAAGTCCCCCGAAACCTTGTTCGGAGAGTATCGAGCCATCGTGGTGGATGACCTCGAGGCCTCGTTCTTCACGCAAGAACAGATGAATTTGATCGAGCGATTCGTCAGTGAAAGAGGCGGGGCTCTGCTGATGCTGGGCGGTCAGGAATCCTATCAGGCTGGGGGTTACGACCACACCCCACTTGGTAGGATGCTGCCTGTGTATCTGGATCGTGTCAGCCAAGCGCCTGCGTTATCCAATGGTCGGTTCAATCTGACGCGTGAGGGATGGTTGGAGCCTTGGACACGCTTGCGTGCAAGCCGTGAGCAGGACGAGCAGCGGCTGGCTCAAATGCCCGGGTTTCAAGCCGTGAATCAAGTCTTTTCCATCAAGCCTGGAGCCAGTGTTTTGGCGACGGTGAGTAGTGATGAACAAGAGTCATTACCCGCTTTAACGGCGCAGCGCTTTGGGGAGGGAAGAGTGGCGGCGCTTACGTTAGGAGACATGTGGCGCTGGGGCATGCGTGATGAAGCGGCGAGTAAAGATCTAGAGCGTGCGTGGCGGCAGATGATGCGGTGGCTGGTGGTGGATGTGCCGGATCGTATTCAGTTGGTAGTGAGCTCGCTCGATGGTCGAGTGAAGCTGGAGACGCGTGTTCGTGACGAAGCTTTTCGTCCACTCGACGATGCGATGGTGAAAATCGAAGTGACGGGTCCAGAGGGGAAAAAATCATCGCTTTTTGCTGAACCTAGCTTACAAGAGGCGGGGCTTTTTGAGGCAGAGTTCTTTTCTCAGGTACCCGGTCCATATCGGGTTGAAGCCACCGTGGAAACGATGGCGACCGATGAGGGCCGTGGTTCTCCCATGATCATCGGACAGAAGGTCACGGGGTGGGCCCATGATCCAGTCGCGAAGGAGTTTGTCTCGCTGGAACCCCAAGTGGATTGGATGAAACAGCTGGCGGAGGAGAGCGGGGGGCAGGTGCTTGATCTCAATCAACTGAAGCAGCTTCCCGAGTTGCTCAACAACATCCGAGTGCCAGTGGAGGAAACCGTTACGGAACCCTTATGGCATGCACCTTGGATATTTGCTCTGATCTTAGGACTGCTCGGTGCAGAGTGGTGGATGCGAAGGAAAGGAGGTTTGGCATGAAGTCGAGTTGGTATTTGCTCCTCTGTTTTCTGACACTGGGAGTGCTGGCGGTGTCGGCAGAACAAACCTCGCCGAGTTCATCTCGTGAGGTGAATGTGTTGTTGGTGGTTGGCGCAGCCGGAACTGAGCAGTACGGCAAGCTTTTTGAGAGGCAGGTGACTGCTTGGGAAGAGGCCTGTTCGAAAGCTGGGCTTCCTATTCAGATCATCGGCCGAGGGAAGCCGGACGATGATGCCGCTCAGTTGGAGGCCGCATTAAGTCAGGCATCCTCTCAATCCACAGGTCAGTTCTGGCTGGTGATGATTGGTCATGGCACCTTTGATGGTCGCGAGGCCAAGTTTAATCTGCGTGGTCCGGATGTGACGGCACGCCAGATCAGCGATTGGTTACGGCATATGAAGAGGGAACTGGTGCTGATCCAGACAGCCTCAGCCAGTGGTGGATTCATTGCTTCGCTAACAGGGAAGAATCGCATCGTGGTGACAGCGACGAAAAGTGCGGATGAGATCTTTTACACGCGTTTTGGTGAGTACTTCGCACCTGCCATCGCGGGCCTAGCGGAGGCGGATTTGGATCATGACAAACAAGTGTCGGTCCTTGAGGCCTTCTTGTTTGCCAGCAAGAAGACGAGTGAGTTCTATGAAGCTGAAGGACGTTTAGCCACGGAGCACGCCCTACTGGAGGACAACGGGGATGGAGTCGGCACTCGCTTTGAGGTTTTTCAGGGGGTCGAAGCTACGGATCCCCAAGCGGATGGTCGGCGAGCGGCCCAAGTCGCCTTAGTGCTGAGTGAAGAAGAGCAAAAACTCACGGAGGCTCAGAGGCATCAGCGAGATGTTTTAGAAAGGGAATTGGATGCCCTGAAAAGTCGTCGGGCTGATCTAGGGGAGGACCGTTATTATGCCGATCTGGAAACCCTGATGCGCAAGTTGGCCGAGGTCTATCGGTAGCCCCTGAGGGTCAGATCAAGTCACGCAACTGGGTATCAAAGAGCTGTTGGGCCTGGGCCTCTCCTGCCGCAAAGTAAGAGGGCATCTCACGCCCAGAAAAGGTGCTGGGCCGGTTGTGCACGGTGGTCAGGACAATCGTCTTTTTGCCATGCATGGCGGCCAGTTTCACACGGTAGTCATGAAGCTGCTCGCTGGCGCATTGATGGGCCTTGGAGGCGAGGTGGAGAAAATTGAAGGGGAAAAGTTTGGGAGCGGGAGCTTCGTGATGAGTCACCCGATGCATGATGATGAGATCAATGTCGTCTTCCTCAAGCCAGGGGTCGATCGGGGCCTCATGGGCGACTCCTCCATCGAAACAGTGCATATTCTCATGGAAACGCGGCGCGAAGATGGTGGGGATACAGCAACTGGCGATCATGATCTGAGCCAGAGGACCTTGCGTAATGAAATGCGTTTTGGACGTTTCGAGATCGGAAACGGCGGCCATATAACGGGGCTGTTTCAGATCCTGGATTTGGATATTCCCTAAAACTCGAGTGAGGTAAGCGACTGCGCCATCGGTATTGAACGCTCCCACCGCGCGGTTGCTGAAACTGTTCACGATATAGTGGGTGAACCACGGGGTCCGACGCACGAAGGAGCGCCGAAAGGTGTGGGCGAGAACGGTTTGCCGAATCTGCTCAGGGCTGAGGCCTGCTGCATAGAGACCTGAAGCCACCGCTCCCGAAGAAGATCCTGCGACGGCCACAGGACGGACACCGAGTTCATGCAACCGCGTGATGAAGCCGGCGTGGGTGGCATAACCCAGGAAGGAGGAACCGAGAGAGATGGCGATGCGTGGTTTCAAGCCTCGGGGGGAGAGATGGGGTTCGTTGACTCAGCAGGTGCGGTGCCACGGATGAAAAGGAGACCTCCTAGAAGTCCCCAGATGACCGTCATCAGCCAACCTGCAAGCGAGGCTGAAACGGCCGTGGCCTCAGGAAGACCCGTCATGGCATGCACCAAGGTCTCAAAAGTCTTTTCCCGCACGCCGAGTCCAGAGACGGATAAGGGCAGACCTGCGGCAGTATCGACGATTGGCATGGCCGCCATCACCTCAAGGAGGGGGGCCTGACCACCGACCGCAAAAATGCCGCAGTAAAAAGAAAGGAACTGCGTGGCGAAAATGAAGACGGAGAGGACGACAGCGATGAGCGAGCAGCCCCAGGCGCGGCGGATGGCATCGCATGCCTGGGCGAAACTTTTCAAAGGAGGCCAACCAAGCATCCAAGGCCATTGGCGTTCTCCCCAGTTGTAAAGCCTCGGCGTGAAAGAGATCGCAGAGAGAAAAATGCCCACCATGGAGCCACCGACGAACCAACTGAATCCTTTCACGATAGCCCGGACTTCCGGGCCGTAACTGTCTAATTGGTTTCTGAAAGCGTAGCCGCAGCTCAGGAACAAAATCGCGAGGCCGAAAAGGCCCAGCATGTGATCCAACATGACGGAAACCATGATGGGCAGGCGGCGAGAACCGGGCCGCTTCATCAGAGCGAGCACTTTATAAGCGTCCCCACCCACGGCTCCCAAAGAAGTGATGTTGAAGAAGTTACTGATGACCGTGATGCGGAGTACTTCTCCCCCTGACACGGGATGTTCCTGGCCGATGAGCAGCACCTGCCAGCGGAGGGCATGAAACCAAGTGGATAACCCCACGAGAACCAGCCCTGCCAAAGTCCAACCCCAGTTGGTAATCATGGCCTGCAGGTGCGGTAGGATGGCCACCGTGAAGCGGTGCTCGCGGAAGATCATCCACAGCAGCACTGTGGTGATGGCGACTTTGACCAGGATAAACAGGGCCTTCTTCATGCGCCCGGAGTCAATCAGGCCAAGCCCGCTTCTTCAATAGCCTTGGCGATGCTGTCCACGCTGTGGAGAATCTCACGGGCCTTGGTTTGGTCGGTGATCTTGAGTTTGAAATGCTTTTCGATGGCCACTACGAGCTGGAGGGCATCCACGCTATCAAGCCCAATGCCATTGGGACCAAAGAGAGGGGCGTCATCAGCGATTTCATCCACACTGACTTCCAGCATAAGCTCGCTGGCCATGACTTCTTTGATGCGTTGGCGTAGGTTCATTCGTGAGAGAGCGGGGTAAGTAAGCAGGTTTTAGACAAGTGCGCCGTCAAGTTTTAGAGACGCGCCAGTCATATAGCTCGCCTCAGGGCTGGCAAGAAAGAAAACGACGGCAGCGATTTCCTCGGGCCGGGCAAAACGTCGCATCGGGGTCTCGCGTTTGACGGCCTTGATCTGTTCGTCACTCCATCCCGCAGGTAGGGCACCTTCAATGTGACCTGGGCAAATGGCGTTAACGGTGATGCCGAGGCGAGCACTTTCCTTCGCCAAGCTCTGCGTTAGGCCGAGCACGCCAGCTTTGGCAGCGGCGTAATTGGTTTGTCCCGCAGGGGAGTGCAGGGCGCTCAGGGAAGCGATATTGATGATCCGGCCCCAGCGCTGGCGCATCATGGGTTGGAGTGCCGCTTGGCACCCAAGGAAGACCGCGTTCAGGTTAGCATTCAGGACACCTGACCACTGCTCCTGAGTCATTGTCGCCAGGAGGGCATCATCATGATAACCGGCGTTATTGATCAGGACTGAGAGAGACCCCGCAGTGGATTCAATCTGAGAAAGAGCCTCTGCCCATGAGTCAGCAAGCGTGATTTCGAGCGGGCAGAGAAAGGCGCGACCAGGATAGGCGGCCGCCAGAGCCTCCGCCTTGTCCCGACGTTCCCTCACACCCAGAAAGACTTGGCAAGCAGGATCGCGATCCAGGAAATACTGGGCAGTGGCATTTCCGAGCACGCCATTGGCTCCAGTGATGAGGATGCGGCGGGGATCTGCGGGCATGGAAATCTGAGAGGGATGCGAAAACAGCGTCGGATGGCCGACGCTGTTTCGTCTTTGATCAAGGATTTGGCTGCATCAATTAAGCAGCAGCAGGGGCAGGGGAGTGCGTATCGCAGTGCTCAGGCTCTGGATCGGTTTCTTCCACCTGGGCGTTGTCCTTCAGGAATTGAAGGGCGCTTTCGAGAAGGAGATCGTCGCGCATGCGCTCGATCATGCCGTTCTTCTGGGCTTCGCTCATGAATTTCTTCACAGGCTTTTTCTGGCGGGCGGCCATGTTAGCCAAGGCGTAGGTCAGTTGTTCATCGCTGATGCTGAGGCCTTCTTTCTTCGCCACTTGCTCCAGGATGAAGCTGACTTTGACGCTCTGCTTGGCCTGATTGGTGGCATTGCTCAGGATTTCATCCTGCTGCTTCACCAACTCGTCTTGGGAGATGCCCTGCTGCATGGCGCGCATGGCGATGTCGTTCGTGCGGCGCTGAGCCTCGCGATTGACGATTTCCTGAGGAAGGTCGAACTCCACTTTCTCGAAGATGTGGGCGATGACTTGGTTGCTCTTGGCGCTTTCGCGAGCCTGTTCACGGCGGCGGCGGACGGCTTCTTTGACTTCTTCGCGCAATGTTTCTTCGGTCATGTCTCCACCACCGATTTTCTGGATGAAGTCCGCATCGAGTGCAGGCACGACCTTGTCTTTCACACCCTTGCAGGTCACGGCGAGTTCGAGGGTCTTACCGCGCAGAGCTTCGAACTGGAAGTCTTCTGGGAGAGCAATGGAAAGGGTGCGCTGCTCGTCTTTGGAAATGCCCACGAGGCCTGCATAGAAACCTGGGAGGAAGTCTTCCTCGGTGTCCAAGAGGAACCAGTTTTCTTCGATTTGCTTCAGGTGCTCAGGGGCTTCCGGCATGGCTTCGGCCAGAGGCTGACCTTCCAGAGTCGAGGTGAAACCCAGGACGACGGCGTCGCCATTGGCAGCAGGGCGCTCCACATCGGAGAAGGTGGCATAGCGCTCGCGCAGGTGGAGGATGTCGTGATCCACATCGGCATCAGACACTTCGATGCGTGGAAGCTTCACCGGGATGCCTTTGTAGTCAGGCAGCTCGAATTTCGGAGCCAAGCTCATTTCAGCGCTGAAGCTGAAGCTCTTGTCGGTGTCGTGATGGATTTTATCGGTCACGGACAGGATGTTCAGGACTTCCAGGCCCTCATTCTTGATGGCGGTGCGGAGACCGTCGTTGATGAGCTGCTTTTCAAGTTCGCTCTGGATGTCGTCGCCGAAGCGCTTGATGACCGCTGCGGCGGGGGCTTTGCCTGGACGGAAGCCTGGCAGGCGCACTTGGCTGGCGAAATAGGACGTGATGGCGGAGCGCTGTTTAGCGACTTCTTCGGCTGGCACGCGGATGTGCGCGACAGCGCGGCAGTTAGGCTGGTGTTCGACGTTGATGTTCATGGCTTGAAAGACGAGGCTCGAAAAGTCCTGTCCGACATGGCGGCTGGCAAAGCGCCCAGGCCGGAGGGGCGCGAAGGCTAGAGCAAGTTGGTCGTTTTGACAACCCTGGAACGAATGTTGTTAGAATCCGCCCGCCCCGGCTAGTCCCCCAGCCCGTGTTTCACGATGAAATTCAGCATCTTTTCAGACTCGAAAAAGCCAGGATCGAACTCGTGACCCTTGCCGGGAACAATGACCAATTCCATCGCTCCACCGAGAGCTTTGTATTTTTCAGCTAAGGCTGCGCTATTGGCTTCAATGGGCACCACCTTGTCCGCATCCCCATGGATGTGTAGAATGGGGATGTGAGCCGCGGCGATGGGGGCCAGTCTTTCGATGGGGGTATGCTGGGAAATTTGCGCGTTCAGTTGTTCCTGTGTGAGGCCATAAGATGGAGCTGCGCGCTCTAGGCCGGGATAGCTGCGGATGTCACAGACGGTGTAGATCCCGGCAATGCAATTGACCCACTCGGGATGATCGGCGGCCAGATTGTAGTGATTCAGCCCGCCGCGACTCTGTGCGATAAGGCCCACTTGAGGTGCGAGTTTGTATTTTTCGCGTAAATGATGGTAAAAGGTGGCGAATTGCTCCCGGCTCTTGGGATTGGCGAAAGTTTCCCCCACATAGATGCCGTCGACGTAAAAACCACGTTCAAGCAGCCGAGAGATCAGCCATGCATTGCTTGCGCTGGGATTATTACCAATGGTGGGGGCATACCAGACCCACGGGCGGGCCCCATTGGGTGCCGGTTGAGTCGGATGCAAGACGAATGCCTCGACTCCAGCCACCTCAAAGTCATCCCGCTGAGTCCCAAAACTCATCTTGCCGTCCAAGGGACCTTTCAGGGAGTCTTTACCGTTGCTGAGCCACTCCAAATTGAATCGGGCGACGGTTAGATGCGTGTAATTTGTCGATTTTTTCACGGCCAGACCGCTATCATCACCGCGCTCGTAAAGACAGAGCGCGTCACCATTCGGGAGGACGGCTAAATCGCTGTAACCGCCGTAACCCGCTTCCAAAGTCTTGTTAAACTTCCAGGTTTTGCCTTCATCGAAGCTGAGTTTGACGGAGAGATTGCACCGGTCACGGGATTTCCCTTCTTGGGCTTTGCCATCAAGGCGTTCCAGGTTGTGCGGGTTGGCAAAGAGGATGCGGTTTTTATCGGCGGCGGGCCGCATGGAATAACGAACAATGCTTCCCATGCAGATGGGCTCCAGCAGGCCTTGGTCAAAGCGCGGTTTAGCCCAGGTTTGACCGCCGTCACGACTTAGATTGATCAGCCTGCGATGTGTTTTGGACTCGGTGCGCGTATTGATCATGACGGTGCCAACCAGCGTCTCCAAAATGCAGGTTTCATTTGGATAGACCCACTCAGGCGTATCTGGAATGGCAATGTCACCGCGCTGCCAAGTCAAGCCATGGTCATCACTGAAGATGGTGGAAGTCACAGAGGGGCGGTGGGCGTGCCCTCCGGTGCCGAGAGACATCCAGATAGGCACAATCAGCCGCCCTGTGCGGAGCTGAATGCCGTGAGCTGGACCTGTGGCGATGACCTTCCAGTCGTATTCGGGACGAAATTTTTCAAAGGTAGCGGTGATATCCACCGGCTGCGTCCAAGTCACTCCGTCATCATCGCTGCGAATGTAATAGCAGTGATTGTATTCCAGGCAGTAAAGCATGTGAACGGAGCCGTTGCGATCCGCGAATGCGACGGGGTTGTTCACGGTGTTATCGCCTGGTTTGTCGAGATTTTGGGCCGCTGCGACCGGATTCACCGGGAGATCTCCCTCCATATGAACGACAGTTTGCCGTGGAAGCCAGGTTTGAGCTCCGTCGGTGCTGCGCCGCATCACAATGTCAATGGGTCCCCAGTCTCCCTTATCGTTTTTTCGCGCTTCACAGTAGGCCAATACCGTGCCCCTCTTGGTCACGATGATGCCCGGGATGCGATAGAGCGCATAACCATCCTTTCTGGCCTCAAACAAATCCGTTTTGACCAAGACGGGTTCAACGCTAAAGAGAGAGGTGCAAGCCAGAGCAAGGACCGCGAGCAGGGGTAAACGTCTTTTCATGGTTGGCAGGTATCATCCGTGAACGGTAGGGCTCTCGACCTCATAGCTGGTCATCGATTCTCACCAGGGGATCATCGCTCGATGAGTCTGTTAGAGCACTGGAATAAAAAGTCGTGCCAGTCCATTCCTCAGGCGAATGCTCGTGGAAGTGTCTTTTAAAGCATCCAATGTGATTTCCTGGCTGGCTTGCTTCTTAGCCTCAAAGATGCTGGCCAGCTGAGCATTCAGAGTGTGGCAGCGGCAAGCGAGATTGAATTCAAAATTCAGCCGAAGGCTGCGTGGATCCCAATTGGTCGAGCCGATGCAGCTCCAGGTTCCATCGATCAGCAGCATTTTGGAATGATCGAATGGCCCCGGGGATTCATAAATGTGGCAACCTGCTTCTAAAAGCTCGGCATAAAGGGTGCGCGCTGCCCAAGAGACGACGGGGATGTTGTTTTTGGCTGGCGTCACGATGGTGACCTTGACTCCTCGAGTCGCGCAGAGTTTTAAAGCAGCCATGAGAATGACCGTCGGGAGGAAATAAGGTGTCATCACGCAGACGCGGTCTGTCGCCGCGCTCAAGGCTGCAAATAGAGCCACAGGCATGACTTCGAGGTCTTCATCAGGTCCATCCACGATCCCCAATACATGGGTTTTACCCGCAGGCTCGATAGGGGGGAACCAAGCAGGTCCTTCCAAAATTTCTCCGGCACAGAACTGCCAGTCCTCAGCAAAGACCCCCTGCATTTGGGCGACGACGGGCCCGATAATTTTGAAATGCAAGTCTTGCACGGGATGGGCAGGATTCCTTGCTAGCATGTTGCCCTCTCGAATGTTCATGCCTCCGGTGAAACCGATGAAACCATCCACAACGAGGATTTTTTTGTGATTCCGCAGGTTCATGGTCAGTAACCGTAAGACAAAGCGGTTGGGCATGAACCGCCGGACCAGGACACCCCGTTTGCGCAGGACTCGGGTGATTGGAGGCCAGGAATAGCGGGTACCTGCGTCATCCACCATTACCCTCACCTCCACGCCTCGTTGATGAGCCTCGGTGAGTGCTTCAACGAACTGCGCGCCAATGTGGGTTGCCTCAAAGATGTAGCTGGAAAGTGCGATGCTGGTTTGTGCCTGGCGAATCGCTTCCAGCATGGCGGGCATGGCTTCATCGCCGTTGACGAGAGGAGTGACGTCGTTGCTCTCACTGAAATGAAAGCGAGAAATGCGATCCAGGGTGATCGCCAGTAATCCATCTCTTTCGAGCTGAAGGGGGTCCGTATCGGCAAAGGAGGGAAAGTCAGGCAGGGGCTCGTGGTAGGCTGGCCCAATATTGCCACGGTATTGCTGCCCACGGCGGCGCACGAAATTAATGCCGAGCAAGCCGTAAAGGCAGGCACCGATGAGAGGGGAAAAGACGATGAGTGCGAACCAGAAGCCTGCAGACCGGTGATCCCGATGATGAATCAGGAGATGCAGCAATGCGGTGATGCTGACTGTCAGCGTTAGGATGGCCAGAGAAATCGTTCCCCAATGCCACTCAAGGATCACAGATGCGTGCATGGCATTCACCATAGAGTGGGTTTCCATAGATGTGCAGCAACAAAAACGCCGCTCGGATTCCTCCGGGCGGCGCTTGATGAGTCAGTTACTCGGCAACTAGATTACTGCTGAGGAGCACCTGGCAGGGCGGGCAGAGCGCCCCCCGGGGCGGCAGGTGGAGCGCCAGGCATGGCTGGCAGACCACCCGTAGGCGCAGCACCCGGAAGGGCTGGAAGACCACCGCCGGCAGGAGCGCCGTAGCCAGGGGCCTGTGGATAACCACCAGGGGCAGCACCCGGAATCTCACTGTAGCTTCCGGTGCCAGCCTGAACGATGTTCAGGATCTGCTGAGGCTGGTTAGGGCTGGCCATGGTGAACATGTCCATACCGCTACCAAGCAGACGAGGCCCGACCGAAGCACCCTGTTGAGACATCAGTTTGACGGTTTCCACACTGGCGTCGTTTTTGCCAATGATGATCGTTCCGCCTGGCCATGCTCGGCCAGCGACAGGTTTACCTGCGGCATCGCAGTTCCACTGAGGAGGCCAGCCTGCGGCGGCTGGGTTTTCGAACACGATGGGCATGATGCTGGAGGTCGTGTTGGATTGACCCTGGGTCATGGCCCAATGGTTTTCACCCGCGATCAGAGCCTGATCGAAGGTTGGGGCAATGCCGATGTTTTTGTCCGGCATGAAACGGCTGCCTGGGCAACCGAAGATGGTTTCATCCTGCACGAGACCTTCCTGAACCAGCGCGCGGAAAGCGTCGTTGGAGGTCAGTGGCACGCTGCCTGTCACGGGGTTGGTGACAGAATCAGGATACAGGCCATTGTTATCGGCGGCGTAGGTGAGCAACAAGCCGATGATTTGGCGGCAGTTGCTGGAACCTTTCATCTGGTTGGCTTTGACCGTGATCAGGTTGTAAGTAGGGACCGCCAAGCTCGCGATAATCGCGATAATGGTGATCACCACCAGGAGTTCAATGAGGGTGAACCCTCGTTGGAGTGCTCTTTTCATGGTTATGAGTGCGTTTGTGGTTTGGTTATGATGTATGATGCTGACAGGTCGATTAACCTGCCAGCATAGCGATTAGACAGATTTGCCGCCGGAAAGGCGAGAAAATTTTTCGGCGGCCTCGTGAACCCGAGGCTGGGCTCACTCTTCGGCGAGGGCTTCTGTCTCGGCTGCCTCAATCACAGCTCCGGGGCGGACGCGGTAGCCACCCGAGCGATCATCATAAACCAAGTCCAGCAAGCCGCGTTTTCCGGCTGCTTCCAAGAGCGCATTGAAGGAGCGAAAACCGTGAAAACGTTCGCTGAACTGGGGCACACGACGTTTCAGGGTTTCCTTCACTTTCCAGCCCCATACGCCTTGGTCGCCGCCTTGTTCCCCGATCAGATCGTCCACCGTGGCCATCAGCATTTCGATGGCTTTTTCGGGGTCTCCTGCCGTTTTATTTTCTGAAGGAGAGGAGGCGACCGGAGTGGGCTTAGATTCAATGGGCTCCTCGGCTGGAGAGGCGGTTTTGGTGGCGGCGCGCCCGTTGTTCCGAGGTTCCGGTTTGGGGGTATCTTTCTTGGTTTCGCTGGAGGGCGCTGGATTCTTCGGCAGGCGTGTATTGCGGCGCTTTTGTTGCTCCCGCACCAGATCATCGTAAAAGATGAACTCGTCACAATTGCCGATGAATAGGTCGCTGGTGGAGTTTTTGACACCGACCCCGATCACGGTTTTGTTGTTTTCCCGTAGTTTACTGACCAGGGGCGAGAAATCCGAGTCGCCACTGACCACGACGAAGGTGTCCACGTGGGCTTTGGTGTAGCAGAGATCCAGAGCATCCACCACCATGCGGATATCCGCGCTGTTTTTGCCCGACATACGCAGATGAGGGATCTCGATCAGCTCGAAGGCGGCTTCGTGCATGGCCTTCTTAAATTCGCGATACCGCTCCCAGTCGCAGTAGGCTTTTTTGACCACGATGCTGCCTTTGACCAAGAGGCGTTCGAGCACCTTATTCATGTCAAACTTGTCATACTTGGCCTCCCGAACGCCGATGGCCAAGTTCTCGAAGTCACAAAAAACGGCCATGGTGTGGGTGCGGTCAGGATTGCGCATGCCCAAGCCTCAAGGAGCCAGGGTGAAACGTCAAGCTGCGTCGTGGCGAGTGGAGACTTGCCAGCGGTGGCTTTCCAGACGAAAGGATTTTCTCCCCTTTTCCGACCGCACAGCCATGTCCATCTGGAATTACGCCAATCCACAGCTTAAAGACCTCGTCGCCTATGAACCAGGAAAGCCCATCGAGGATGTGGCCCGGGAGTTAGGATTGAAGCCGGAAGAAATCATCAAGATGGCTTCCAACGAAAATCCGCTAGGTCCCTCGCCCAAGGCGATTGCTGCCATGGAGGCTGCGGTGAAGGAGGTGAATATCTATCCCGACGGTGCTTCCTATCGTCTTCGGCAGGCTTTGGCCGAGAAATTTGGCCTGGAGATGAGCAACATCATCATCGGGTGTGGCAGCAATGAGATCATCGAGTTCATCGGCCATGCTTTCCTCCAGCCCGGGGACAACATCATCACCGCGAAGCATGCTTTCTTGGTGTACAAGCTCATGGCCAAGGTTTTCGGAGCCGAGACCATCGAAGTGGATGATCCTGGGTACGTTCACGATCTGGACGCCATGGCTGCGGCGGTGACGCCTCGCACAAAAGAAATTTTCATCGCCAACCCCAACAACCCGACCGGCACCTTGGTTTCACAAGAAGCCATTGATCGCTTCATGGATAAGGTTCCTGCGCATGTCACGGTGGTGTTTGACGAGGCGTATTATGAGTTCCTCGACAATCCCCCAAACACGCTTAAATACGTGCGCGAAGGGCGTAATGTAGTGGTTCTCCGCACCTTCTCTAAGATCCAAGGGCTGGCCGGAGTGCGAGTTGGTTACGGCATTGGTAACAAGGAGCTGATCGATGTGCTTCAACGCACACGCCAGCCTTTCAACATCAACGCCATCGCTCAGGCGGGTGCTCTGGCGGGCTTGCTGGACCAAGACCACCAAGACAAAACGAAGGCGATCACCGATGAGGGCCGGGCCTATCTCCAGGCTCAATTCGCGGCGATGGGCTTGGATTTTATCCCGAGCTACGCCAACTTTGTTTTGGTCAAGGTGGGGGACGGTAATGCCGTCTTCAAAGCCATGATGGAGCGTGGAATCATTCTGCGAGCCATGGCTGCCTACAAGCTTCCTGAGTGGGTGCGCATTTCCATTGGTACGATGCCCCAGAATGAGAAGTGCATCGCTGAATTGAAAAAGGTGTTGGGCAAATAAGAGCTGGGTATTTGGCTAAGTCCCTTCTGCATTTCCCGCCTCTGACGGTTTTTCGTTCGAGGCGGGTTTTTTTCGGTCAGGGATCATCCGCAGACCAAAGTCGGGGTTCATCAGGATGCACATGCAAAGAAAATTCCTGATTGCCACGCCCGTATGCGTGTTTCACCCTGCGCGCCCATGAGCCAATCTGCCCTCCCCCTTGACGACAACGCCCCGTGGTACAAACACCTGACCTCCTATCATTGGTTCGTCTTCATCGTTGCCTCGTTGGCATGGCTTTTTGACTGCCTTGATCAGCAGCTTTTCCTGCTGGCGCGTAACTCTGCCATGAAGGCACTGCTGCCTGAAGGATCGGATGCGATCAAATACGGTGGTTATGCGACTTCCATCTTTGTGGCAGGCTGGGCCACTGGGGGACTTATTTTCGGTTCTGTCGGTGATCGTATCGGCCGTGCCAAAACACTGACGCTGACGGTTCTAATTTACTCCGTATGCACCGGTTTGTCGGCGTTTTCGAAAGGATGGGTGGATTTTGCCACCTACCGCTTTATGACAGGTCTTGGCGTCGGCGGTGTTTTCGGCCTTGCGGTGGCATTGGTCGCGGACACCCTTCCTGACCGTTCTCGCACGGGGGCACTGGGGACTCTACAAGCACTCTCGGCTGTAGGTAATGTGACGGCTGGACTGGTGAGCATGTACATGGGCTCTCTTGAAAGCTCAAAAGCCATCGAGCCTGGAACAGCCTGGAAATACATGTTCCTGGTCGGTGCCCTGCCGGCCTTCCTTTGCGTCTTCATCCAAATCCGCCTCAAAGAACCTGAAAAATGGGTCAGGGCTCGCGAAGCGGGTAAGGCTGCTGGGGTGAAGTTTGGCTCTTACTCGGCTCTTCTGGGGGATGTCCGCTGGCGGAAGAATGCGCTGCTTGGGATGCTTTTGTGCGTCGCTGGTGTCATTGGTCTCTGGGGCATCGGATTCTTCAGCCCTGAATTGGTGGGAGATGTGATCCAGCGCTCTTTGGAAGCCAAAGGCGTGGCGGCGGATAAGATTGTTGGAGAAAAGACCTTCTGGATTGGGGTGAACTCGATCGTTCAGAATATTGGAGCTTTCTTTGGGATGCTGCTGTTCACTAAGTTTGCACAGAGTCTGGGCCGCAAAAAAGCCTTCGCTTGGGCTTATGTCGCTGCCTTGGTGTCCACGGTCGGCTATTTCCAGCTCTTCAACGGTCGTGGAGATATCTGGATGAGTGCAATCATGGGAGGCTGCCAGTTGGCTCTCTTTGCAGGTTTTGCCATCTATCTGCCTGAGCTTTTCCCGACGAGTCTGCGCAGCACGGGCACCAGCTTCTGTTACAATGTCGGACGTTTTGTGGCCGCAAGTGGCCCCTTCACATTGGGGAGCTTGCAGGCGGCATTGAAAGCAGGCGCTACCACACCTGAAGCCAAGTTGGAGGCTTTCCGCAATGCCTGCTCCTACATGAGCGTCATCTTCGTCATTGGCTTGATCGCCTTGATGTTCATGCCTGAGACAAAAGGGCGTCCGATGCCGGAAGATTGATCTTCACATTAAGTGCGTGTTTTTTAGAACCCAGACTTGCTTGCAGGTCTGGGTTCTTTGCATTTGCGGGGTGTCCGTTTCTTGGAATGCTGCCTGCATGACCCCTGCCGAACTCGCTGCCGCAAACGTCTTGCCCTCTGGCCTGAGCCCTGAGGCTGAAGCGCTATGGTATGCGAAGCACGATGGCTGGGAAGAAGCGCACAATATTGCGCAGGACATCCATACCCCCATGGGTTCGTGGATTCATGCCCTTCTGCATGTGATCGAGGGGGATCAATGGAATGCCGACTACTGGTTCAGCAGGGCTAAAAAGCCTTCCTGTGGTCCCAAGGAAATCGACAGCCTTTGGTCTGAGATCGCCCAAGCAGTGCTCTAACACCCCTGGACGGGTAGTTCACCATTCATAAGCAACTCAAGGTCTGATGTCACCTTAAACGGTGATGGGTGTCTTTGTTTTTCATAAGGAGTTTGAAGGGTCGCTTTTTAGACCATTGACGAGGAAAAATCATTTTTTCCATACGCCCTCAATTCAGGGCATTCATTAAAGGCAGCAATTTATGAGCCAAGATATATATATTATGTAATACAAAAAAATCTGATTAGATGGTGATTAAATAAGTCAAAATTTAAATATTTAAACAGAAGCTTTACGCGTGCAAATTGCAATTTATCACGCAATACGCGTGATAACAGAAATATAAATAGGAAGCTAATTTTACGTTTAAGATCAACGGTGAAATTGTTTCTGTTAAATACTTCTTAACAAATTAATTACAGATAAGTGTGTTATCTATTTATGGTCTAGGGGTATAGTTTTGTGGTGGTGATGACAGCCACTATGCAAAACCAAAGCTTCTCTATGAATGCGATCCATCCACCCACTCGAGCTGGCTTCCGATCCCGCCTCCTCAGCCTTGCGACACTCCTTGCTGTCAGCTCGGCTCCACTGCTTCAGGCCCAAAGCCTGATTTCATCGTCGGACTTTTTTAATCCGGACTTTACTGTCGCACCTGTGGGGGGGACCTCCAACGTGGTTGTTAATGTCACAGGGTCTTCTGCTTCGTCTTCACTTGGTGCTGGTGATGTGACATGGACTCACACCGCGACAGGTTTAGTTCAAACCCGCACTCTTGGTCTCGTTAATATTGAAGCCGCATCGTATGCATCAACAATTGGAGACTCCTTGGTTTTTGGTCGATCATTAGATGCCACTGTTCTCGGAACGGATCTGTTTGGAGTGATTCCAACCTTAACAAGCGACGTTGCGGGGGCTAGTGCTGCGGGGGCTTGGAGTTCGACCGCCACGGTATCGAATCTCAATTTAAGTCAGGGGGTACTGTACTCCGTGACCTTTGACGTCACTGTTGGCAGTGACGTCTTGAATCTAGGCCTATTCGAGACCGCCAATTTCACACTATTGAATGGTGGTACCCCGATTGAGAATGTGAATTCCGATCTCACATTAAATCTCTTGGGGCTGTTATCACTGGGAGGCTCCCCTGAACCTGTCGAGTTCCAGTTTTATGCACCCGCAGGTCTGGGAGATTTGGGTTTCCGGTTTGAAACTGAGACGGCGGCCAATGCCAGCCTCTTGGGAGGGCTTACCGATAGTGATCCGCAATTCATCATGGAAGTGTCCAATTTCTCCATCGCTCCCGTGCCAGAGCCGAGCAGCCTAATCTTGGCTACTCTCGGCGTGATCGCCATATTGCGTCGTCGTCGCCCCTGTGGTGTCTAACGGATTGTCGTCTTTAACCCTGCAACGCTTCCTCGGTCATTGCTATCCAGGAAGTGTTTTTGCCGGAACAGGGATCAAAGCCATTGGGAGATGCGGCATATCATGTAACATGAAACTGCGCCCTTCGCATCATCCTCCTCTCCTGCATTTAAGAGACAATCATGGTGCCGGAGACAGGACTCGAACCTGCACTAGTTTCCCAACCAGATCCTAAGTCTGGCGCGTCTACCAATTCCGCCACTCCGGCAAAGGAGAGAGGACTGCTATGTTCGGTCAGCGCCGGTCGGGTGCAAATGATTTGTGGGCAGGAGTTTCACCGCCAGCCAGCCCGTGATGAGTACCACGATGAGAGGCATGAGACCAATTTTCAGGTTGTTGCCAATCCAGGGCAGCCAGCCATCTCGGTAGCTCGTGAGAGCACTGAAATATTTCAGCCCAAAAATCCATCCTCCATGGAGACCGATTCCTGCCCATAAGGCACCGGTGTGAAGACGCACGGCAGCGAGCACCCAGCCGACGGCAAAGAGCGTGGCAAATTCTGCCAAAAGGAAATCCACGTCGCCGAAGCCTGCGGCAATTTGACGAAGAACGACAAATCCACTGGTCCAATCCACCTCAGCATCGGTGATCTGCCATCCTTCTGGGGGTTTGAGAAAATGCACCGTGGCAAACACGAACGTGCAAGCCGTCAACGCGCTGCGGCTAGACATGGTTCGTAGCAGCAGCCCGAGCAATAAGCCTCGAAAGAAAAACTCTTCGATGATGCCTGCTCCGAGTGCAGCGGTGATCGGTTCACTGAATTTCCACCATCCGGGACGGGGACGCAGCCCATAGGCCCCCATTTGGAGGAAGATGAAGCCGAGAACGAGGAGCAGCCCAGCAGCGAGAAGGAAACCGATCGTCCATTGTTTGAAGCCTACAGAGAGGGGCTTCCAGACGGGCAACAGGCTCCGATCTATTTTCACCCAACGTAGAAAGGGCCAGATGAAAACGATGGCGCACAGTAGAACCGCACGATTGAAGTAGCGCGTGAAGTGGGCGCGCTTGATTTCTGAAAGCAGCCAGGCACCAATCCCGCCGCTGCTATCCGCCAGCCAACCCCTGGTCCATTGCCCCAAATCAAAAAGGAGTGGTGCTAAGAGAGCCCCCCCCAGCATGACACTCGCGAGGTAAAGAACGAGTTTCGGCAGAGCAGAGGATGGGGGGCGCGATGCGGCAGCAGCTTGCATGGTGGCGATACTAGCGCATCCTGAGCGCTCTCAATGACCAAAAACCAAATCCATGAGTGGCATGAACGGCTGGAAGATGGGCGGAAACAATACATCCGCGCCTATTGGAACTCCCGTGAGTGGACTTTTCGCCTCGCTCACCCAGATCAGGAGGCGTGGGGGCCCTTGCCGTCTACCCCTGAGCTTTGGCTGAAGCTCCATGATGTTTTGTTCCGGAAATATCAGCGGAAAAAACTACCCCTGAAGCACGTGCTGAGTGTGGAAAAAGTGCTGGAAAAGCTCGGTATTCCCCTGCCGTCTCAGAGTGACAGTGCCGAAGATGAGGATTGAAAGGTTCTCGCCTTTCTTCGCTCAAGAGAGGCTTTTTTCAGTGGTGACTCCGCCGCCATGGGGAGCTCCGAAGCGAATGCCTACCTGGGCTCTTGGAAAAAAGAGTTGGTGAGCGGCGATCACATCCTTGCGACGGAGAATCATGGCCATGAGGGCCAGCGCTAAAGCTCCACACGCGAGGGCAACGCTATAAACTTGGCCGAGGCGGAAGTCCTGCCGATGGAGAAGGGTTGCTGATTGCTGCCGCTGCTTTTCCAGGAGGCGAAGATGTCTCAGCAGCGCCTTCATACTCGCGTTGAGCCGCGTATCCAAGGGACGGTCTTTTTGATTCATCAGCCGACTGATTTGCTGGAGGATCGTCACAATCTGCACGCTGGGATAGCGCTGCCAAAGGCCGGGTGAGAATGACAAGACATGGCTGTCGCTGGCGCGGTCGTAAGCTAAGAGGACTGAATCTCGGGAAGGGCTCCAGTTTTGACGCAACTCCTTCGCATAACGACGGATATCTTCCCCTGGAGGTAGGAAGGTGCTCGCCGAGAGCCAGATATCACAACCGACAGCCTGGCGTGCCGCAGAGATCTCTGAAATCAAAAGATGGCGTGCGCTTTCAGGCAGCGCTCGGGTATCATCACGAAGTCCCGTGCTAGGGGCAGCGGGGAAATTTTGTCCAAAACCTAACCCTACCCCAACCAGCCAAACGCTGAGAATGAGAGGAAGACAGGGCAGTTTCATGGCCAATCGAGGCATGAGGGCAAATTGGATATTCTTCAGGCAGCATCCCGATAGTGACGGACACGTTGGTAAGTCACAATGGCGAAACTGTAAGCGTGGAAGTCGTCCCGATCATGGGTTTCTCGAGAGACCGGTTCCCAGTCCTGTTGGCTAAAAGCAGGAAAGGCCACTCCGCCACCGAGGAGATGATCGACATGCGTAATGACCAATCGATCGGCGGCAGGCATGGCTGCTTGAAAGGCTCCCCCGCCTCCACACACCACGAGTTCACCCTGATGGGCCAGCGCGGTAAGTTGTAAAGCTTCTTCCACGGTCTGAATCTTCTCCCCGATGAATGGAAGAAATTTAGCGTTGTGACTGAGAATCAGGGGGTGATGGTCGGAGAACCAACCGAGCATTTCTTCATACGTGTTGCGGCCTAACAACAGCCACTTTCCATGGCAGTAAGCACGAAAGTGCTCCCGGTCTTTGGGTAAATCCCAAGGGACGCCCTTACCTGTGGAAATAAAGCCATCCGCCGAGATCGCGGCGATGAGCGTGAGGCAGGGCGTCATAGAGAGGAATCATGCATTAACTCACCATCGTCTTCAAGCCCCAGCCAAACAGGGAAAACGATCGCATCCGCACTAATAAAGTGAAGACTCTCCCTCATGGAGGATGCGGACACGATCTTCGATCTGACGCTCGATGACGGCGCGGGCTAATCGTTCGGCCGGCTCATGGATAGGCTCTCCTCCGAGTGGGAAGGTATCGTGATGCATCGGAATCATCTGCTGAGCACCGAGCATGGCAAAGGCATCCAGTGCTTCTTCAGGATTCATATGCACAGGACGGCCACTGGGGGCCAAATAAGCTCCGATGGGCATCAAAGCGAGGTCGATATCTGCCCGTCTACCGATCTCCTGAAAACCGTCAAACATGCTGCTGTCACCGCAATGAAAAACGCTCCGCTGGGATGAAGTGATCAAGAAGCCTCCGAATCCGCGGTGCGTGTCATGAATCATCCGTGCACCCCAATGTCGCGCGGGTGTCAGGGTGATCTCCAAGTCTCGAAAAGAAGTCTTTTGCCAAGTCTCCAATTCCACAATTTTTCCAAACCCCGCCTTTTTAACGATGTTCCCCACTCCCTTAGGAACCACAATCGTTTGACCGCGTGCGACTCGTCGCAGACTCGGCAGGTGAAGGTGGTCGTAGTGAGCGTGTGTCACCAAGACAAGATCGATGGGGGGTAAATCACTGGCCCAGACGCTGGGATGACGAAGCCTTTTGATAGGGCCATGCCAGAGAGCCCAGTTGGGGTCCACCAGGATATTGACACCGGAAAGCTGGACGTAAAACCCAGCATGGCCGAGCCAAGTCACTCCGATTTCCTCGGATTGCACCAGCGGCACCCCCTGCACCAAACGGCCAGGCTTCCGTGGAGAGAGCAGGGTAGGGAGTAAAATCTCACCCAAAAACTGGAGATTTCTTCTTCGCCAGCCTTCAGTGGGCAAAAGGCCAATCCGATTGGCATCACCCTCCTGGCTTTTCTTGGAAAAAGAGAAACGGCGTCTCCCTGAGTCTCCCAAAAGGGCAGGCCCACCGTGGTCCGGAGCAGGATCGTGAATCATGTAGAGACGTGGCTCGTTATGGAAAATTACGGGACTTTAACGGTTATGACAACCCTGAAGATCAAAGCGTTGGCTCTTCGTTGCGAAAGTTGCCTGCACGGTTGGTTTCCGTTCAGGGGAGCGAGAACTTCAAGGCCGCATCTTGCCATTGCGAGCGTAAGGCGCATCGTAAGAGGGTTGTCATGGAAACTCTCCGCCGCCTCATTTTTGCCATCACTGTCTTTTTGATCGCCTCCTTGGTCTTCTCCATCTGGCGTCGTGGCCAAGAGGGTTATGGGTTGCTCAATTTTTTGAGAGGGGAGCCCCCGCAAGCGGAGAAATTTACCGCGTCGCCGAAGCCTAAATTGGACCTGAGTGATGTCAAAATCCTCAGCGCAATGAATGAAGAGTTTTCCAGGCTCTCTTCAGCGGTGCTACCCAGCGTGGTCAGTGTCACAACCAAGACTCTCCGGCGTGGACAAGCGACTTTGCATCCTTTCTTTGGCATTGTCAGTGGTCGCGCTCAGGTGATCCCAGGCCTGGGGTCAGGGGCTATCATCTCAAAAGAGGGTCATGTGGTGACGAATTACCATGTGATTGCGGATGTGAGTGAGATCATGGTCACAACCAACGATAACAAACAGTATCCGGCCCGGGTTTTAGGCGCGCACAAGGAGCGAGACATCGCCCTGCTTAAAATTGAGGGCGGAAAGACCGATTTCCCAGCGCTCTCCTTTGCCAATTCTGACGATGCGCGGGTGGGTCAGCTTGTATTCGCTGTGGGTAATCCCTTCGGGCTTACTGGCACCGTGACTCAAGGCATCATCAGTGCCCGAGACCGCCACCTGAGTGATAGCCAGCTCAATTATCTGCAAACCGATACCGTCATCAATCCCGGTAATTCGGGCGGCCCCCTGGTGAACATTCAAGGGCAGATCGTCGGCATCAATGTGGCGATTTATCGTGGAGATGAAAATGTGCGTGCTTGGCAGGGGGTTGGACTTGCCGTCCCGGCCAATGACGTGCGTCTCGTGGTCGATGCCATTTTGAACCAAGCCAAAGGCGGCCAAGTACCCGCAGCGATTGGGGGCTATCTAGGGCTGGAACTGAGTGCCGAACCGATTCGAATCGATGCCCAACTCGGCACCTCGCTTTTTGGTGCTTACATCACAGACCTGGACCCGCAATCCCCCGCCTCACGGGCTGGGTTGTCGGTGGGAGATGTGATCACTTCCATCAACGGACGCACTTTCCAGACCCCGAGTGAACTGCTCAACATCATCCTTGCGTTGAAACCAGGCACCGAGGTGAAGATCACCCTCATCCGGGAAGGTGAACTCGCCGAGGTCGTGGCTTTGGTGGGCCAACGACCCGATGCAGGGCAGCGCTGAGACGCGAAGAGAGGATCACACCACAGGATACTCCCAAGGAGTCCGGTAAGGTCGGCTCAGCAGCTTGCTGGCTTCGGGATCACCGATGATTTTCTCTTTGTCGGCATCCCACTGAATGCTGCGTCCGGCTTTCCAGCTCAGCATGCCAAGCATGGGAAGGCAGCTTGAGCGGTGCGCGCTCTCGATATCGGCGACAGGTGTACTGCCTGTTTCAATGGCTTTGATGAAGTCTTCCCACAGTAGAGAGATGTTGTGGCCGTCGGGCTCCTGCAGTTGGTGATCTCCGTGTGTGGGGGCTTCCTTGGCATTCACCGGATAAAAAGTCCACCCATCCCGCCAACCAATGTGCAGCACCCCTTTTTCACCGTAGAAATAGGCACCGATTTTGTGCTTCTCATTGTTATTCTCGGCAAACTTCCGGTGCTCCCACACGGCCGTGAATTGCTCAAATTCGAAGGTGGCGACTTGGTGATCTGGGGCGTCGGTGGTCTGTTCCTGATCGTTCAGAATGGCTTTGCCAAAGATGGGGCGCCCCCCCGTGCAGAAGACTTTTTTGGGTCCCTTTTCACCACTCCACCAGAGAACTTGATCTAGCCAGTGAACCCCCCAGTCTCCCATGGTGCCATTGGCGTAATCGAGGAAACTGCGCCAACCCCCAGGATGAAGTTTGGTGTTAAAAGGACGCATGGGAGCAGGCCCGCACCACATCTCCCAGTCCATACCCTCAGGAACCTTGCTGTTAGGCTTCGGACTCTCAGGTCCACCCTTGCTGTCGGCAAACAAGCGGACCATTCCCACCTTGCCGACTTTACCGGACTTTAGAAAGTTCATCGCCTCGACATGATGTGGGCCGATGCGACGGTGCAGGCCCACCTGCACCACGACGCCACTGTCCTTAGCGGCTTTCACCATGGCCCGGCTTTCGTTCACCGTGTGTCCGGTGGGTTTCTCAACCAGCACGTGGGCACCCGCTTTGCAGCAGGCAATCGTTTGCAGAGCATGCCAGTGATCTGGCGTGGCGACAATGACGATCTCGGGTTTCGCGTCCGCGAGCAGTTCTCGGTAATCTTTAAATCCCTTGGGCTCATCTCCGCTCTCCGACTTGACGTCTTCGATGCCATTGCTCAGCACATTTTCGTCCACGTCACAGAGAGCGACGACCTTGGTTTTTCCTGAAGCCATCGCCTCGCGCAGGATATTCATACCCCACCAGCCGCTGCCGATGAGAGCCGTGCGGTATTTCTTGCTGTCTTGCCCCAAGAGAGGCAGGGCCGACAGAGAGAATGAGGCGGCAGTAGCGGAGGTGAGAAAAGAGCGACGGGAGGTCATGAGATGAAAGCAAAACGGAATTCGCCGTGGGAGTTAATCGCTGAATCTGCGGCTTATGAAATGGGAGCGGACCAGAGCAGCCGATGCAGGAATGCCCCCACGCAGCCCCCGATCAAAGGACCCACCACAGGAATCCAAGCGTATCCCCAATCCGAGCCGCCTTTGCCGGGGATCGGTAGGAGCGCATGTGCTAGACGTGGCCCGAGATCTCGAGCTGGATTGATGGCGTAACCTGTGGGACCTCCCAAGGAGAGTCCGATGGCCCAAACCAAGACACCCACCAGGGCAGGGGAGAAACCTTTGTCAAAGCCCGTGCCTGGGATCAGGTTTGCGGGCGTTAAAATGGCGAGCAGACCGATGACTAGAACGGCGGTGCCGATGATCTCACACAGCAGGTTCGACACCGGGTGTCGAATGGCTGGAGCCGTGCAAAAGGTGCCGAGTTTAGCTCCTGGGTCGGAGGTCTCTTTCCAGTGTGGCAGGTAGGTCAGCCAGACCAGGATGGCACCCAGAAAAGCCCCCAGCATCTGCGCTACGATGTAAGATGGCACCAGCGCCCAATCGAATTGACCCAAGCTGGCCATGGCGACGGTGACTGCCGGATTGAGGTGGGCACCGCTGATCGCACTGGTGCAATAGACCCCAATGGTGACGGCAAAGGCCCAGCCGGCGGTGATGACGATCCAGCCGGAGTTGTTACCTTTGGTTTTGCCGAGCACGACATTGGCCACGACTCCGTCGCCAAGCAGAATGAGGATGAGAGTGCCGAGGACTTCGGCAAGGAAGGGCGACATGGCGGGATAGGTTGGGTTGGATTTCCACACCAGCCTATCGGGACGCCATACGGACAGCAAGACTTCTCGAATCAGTCCGCGTAGCGCCCTTGTCGGGGGCCGGTCATCCACTTCCAAGCGCTTTCAATGTGCTCCCTGGGGTCTTTGTGAAGAGCTTCCCAGCCCAAGACTTCCTTGGCCTTGGCGGGTTGGCAGATCAGCTCAGGCGGATCTCCTGCACGGCGAGGGCCATAGCTGACGGGGATGGTTTTCCCAGTGACAGCTTCGGCGGTTTTGATGATCTCATTCACGCTGAACCCTCGACCTGTGCCCAGGTTCACCGGTGTGGTTTCCCCCCCCTTACGGAGATAATCCAGCGCCAGCTTGTGAGCTGAGGCGAGGTCATTCACATGGATGTAGTCGCGGATGCAGGTGCCGTCTGGGGTGGGGTAATCCGTGCCGAAGACGGTGATCTCGGAGATTTCTCCCGTGGCGGCCATGAGGATTCTCGGGATCAGATGCGTTTCGGGATCATGATCTTCCCCAATCTCTCCCGCGGGGTCACAGCCACTGGCGTTGAAGTAACGCAGAAAGACGGATTTCAGTCCCCAGGCGTGGTCACAGTCCTTCAGCACCCGCTCCAGCATCCATTTGCTAGCTCCGTATGGATTCACTGGAGACTGCGGATGTTCCTCGTCCATGGGGACCTTCACCGGATTTCCGTAGGTGGCACAGGTGGAAGAAAAAATGAATCGCTTGCAGCCATGACGCTGCATCGCCTCGAGCAGCACCAGGGGGGCAGCAAGGTTGTTGCGATAGTATTTGAGGGGGTCCGTGACGGACTCTCCGACATAGGCAAAGGCCGCAAAGTGGAGCACGGCCTCGGGTTGGTGGTCGGCTAAAAGCTGATCCATCAGAGCCGCATCACTCATATCCCCGTGAACGAAGGTGACCTTATCCAGGGGCAGGGCATCGCGATGCCCGAAAACGAGATTATCTAGGACGACAATTTTTTCCCCCTGACCCAGGAGGTATTTGACGGTGTGGGAACCGATATAACCGGCGCCGCCTGTGACGAGAAGTGTGCCTGTGCCTACCATACCCCGTTTTCGTCAAAGCTGGCTGCATCTGCAATATCAAATGCTGTGACTTTATCGGTGTTGACCTCGGCTAGCCGCCTCGCTAGCCTCGACTTCTCTATGGAAACCGTCAGACTCGGCATCGTTGGACTCGGCAACATGGGCAAGGCCCATCTCGCAAACATTCGCGCTGGCAAAGTGCCGGGCCTGCGAGTGACCGCCATGTGTGAAAGCGTAGGCACTCTTCCTCAGCAGCTCGAAGGTGAAACGCCCTTCACGGATGTGAATGCCATGATCAAGTCGGGCCGGATTGATGCAATCTTGATCTGCACTCCTCATTTCAGCCACACCACCATTGGCATTGAGGCCCTGAAAGCAGGTCTCCATGTGTTGGTAGAAAAGCCCATTTCCGTTCATAAAGCCGACTGCGAGCGCTTGATCGCCGCCCACACGGACAAGAGCAAAATTTTCGCCGCCATGTTTAACATGCGCACCAATGCCTGCTTTAAGAAGGTCAAAGACCTGATCGACAGCGGCGAATTGGGCCAAATCCGTCGCGTGCACTGGGAAGTCACCAACTGGTTCCGCACCAACTATTATTATGCCACCGGTGGCTGGCGTGGCACTTGGAAAGGGGAAGGCGGTGGGGTCCTCATGAACCAGTGCCCTCATAACCTGGATCTCTTCCAGTGGATGTTTGGCATGCCTCAGACCGTGCGCGGCTTCTGCCAGTTTGGACGGTTCCATGAAATCGAGGTCGAAGATGATGTCACCGCCGTGCTTCAGTATGATAACGGGATGACGGCTACCTTTGTCACCTCCACGGGGGAGGCTCCTGGTGTGAATAAGCTTGAAATCTCAGCTGAAAACGGCCGCTTGACCGTGACCGATGGTGCCAAGATCCATTTCCAGCGTAACCGAGTGCCAATGAGCAAGTTCTGCATGGAAGCTGAGGCCGCCTTCGCCATGCCCGAAAGCTGGCATATGGATATTCCGGTGGCCGACAGCGGTGGCCAGCATGTGGAAATCCTCCAAAACTTTACCAACGCCATCCTCAAAGGTGAAAAACTCCTCAGCCCCGCTGCAGAGGGGATCTTCAGTGTGGAACTGGCCAATTCGATCCTTCTCAGCACCTGGCAGGACAAAGCTATCGAGTTGCCCATGAGCAGTTCCGACTACGAGAGCATCCTTATTGAGAAAGGAGAGAAGAGCACTTTCCAGAAAACCAAGGTCGTGGCGAAAGCCACGGCCGACGATTTCGCCAAGAGCTTCCGTTGATTCAGCGGGAACCCTCTAAATTTAGAAGCCCTTTATCAAAACCTCCTTGAGTTTTCGTGGCTCAAGGAGGTTTTTCATTTCGTAGGCCCTTGGGACAAGAGTGTCCTTATCTGGATATTGAGCTAGATTTGAGTTTCCCTTTGCTCGTGCAGATCGCCGTCAACCCAGACTTTACCATCCTTGATGAAACCGACGAATACATCGTCGTCGATAAACCTGCCCCTTTGCAGGTACACCCGAGCAAACCGAGTGACTGCCGGACTCTCTGGCATGGGCTGAGGGATCTTTTGGCGTATGAACTGGCTAATGGGGGGCAGATTTCGATCATCAATCGACTTGATCGTGAAACAAGCGGAGTCGTGCTCGTAGCCAAAAACCGCACCGCCGCTCGCCTTTTCGGCATCGCCATGCAGGAGAGGCGGATCCACAAAACCTATTTAGCCGTTGTTCATGGCTGGCCCAGTTGGGAAGAATACGACCTCGAAGCCCCCATTCTCCGCCAAGGGGAAGTCATGGAAACCCGAATTTGGGTTAAACAGTGTGTTCACAGAGATGGAACGCCCTGCCAAACACGGTTCAGAGTTCTCCGACGGGTCAATCACCCTGACATCGGCCCCATTAGTCTGGTCGAAGCCTCACCGATAACTGGCCGGATGCATCAGATCCGTGTCCACTTGGCACACCTGCAACACTCCATCGTGGGAGATAAAATTTACGGACGGGATGAGAATGCTTATCTCGAATTTATCGAGAAGGGCTGGAGCGATGCGTTGAAAAGGACTCAGTTTACCCCGACCCACGCCCTTCATTCCAACGTCTTGAGCCATGCTACCATACGAAAGAATTGGGCCGCAGATTTACCCGAAACTTTGCGTGATCTGTTGAGATCTGTTTAAAAAGTCCGCGGCATGAGAAGCTGTGCGGGCAATTTTTTGAAAGTTGTTGGCTCATTCTATGCTGCGAAATCACTCAAAAATGAGAATTTAAACTTGAAGTCAGCTATTAAAGAGATTAGCAGCCCTCCATTTACAAAAAATCGAAGCAGTGACTTGGAGGCCTTGGTATCGACTGATAAGCATCAGTACTAAAAATTACATAACACTTCAAAAGTTCACGAAAAGTGAGTCGACAGCTGTAACTCCAGGCGCAAAGTCACGTAAACACTGATATGATAACCGTCCTGATTCGCCTTCTTACACTACGTGCAGAAAACGTCATACCAGAAGTGATTTGGGCACTCATGGCTATTTACGTGCTCGCTGTTCTAGTGACGCTGACGAGCGTGTGGGTCACTTTTAAAAAGTTAGAGGGGCGCCTGCTTTGGTCTTTGATCGTGTTGCTTGTTCCTTTTTTGGGTGTTATCGCACATTGCCTATACTGTCTGACTCACGCTGATGTCGATGTGTTGAAGCAATTTGGTTTTTTCACTCGCAAGACGGCATAATGTTGCTGAAAACGGCTTTTTAAGGTTATAATATTTATGGCAATGCATCAAAAATCGTTACAACCTTCCCTCGGGCTGCGGGCGAGGATCGCGGTGTTGCCGTGTCTCGTGATTGCATCTTTCATAAGCTGCTTGAATGCACAAAATGCCGAAGAGTTGCCGGGAGATACTCAAAATCCCGGGTACTTTCCGACCATCGCTGAAGATACGCTGCTCAGGGGCGCGGCAGATTCCAGAAGTTTGGGGAGAGGTTTGAGCCCATATTCTGTAGACGGTCCTGATGGTCCCGCACAGACAGCATCAGGTCTTTTCAGATATTATGATAATGAGCCTGACTTTTATCAGAGAAATCAGGACTTTTTCAGGCCGCTGAATAGAGGGCTCGGGGTCTTTACACCTCATGATGCGCTCGCTGTTGAAAGCAGCCGACTTCAAAACGCTTCGTTTACGGTGGATGGAAGCCTGGGTCTTTTGACTAGAACATTTGAACCAGAGTTGGCGCATGTTAAGGCGGGTCCACTGTATTTTGATGTTTTGTGGGTCGGCGCAGGGGCAATTTACACGGATTACAACGGCAGCTTGCCGCAGGATCGGCATGACCAGCATGATGATGGCTTTGCTGCCTATGTCGAATTAGGGGTGCGCGGGCTCTTGAGGATTACAGACTCAATATACATCTCTGCGGTCGCCAACGTGATGTATCTACCGTTCGAAAACGAAGTGGCCCTGCGATTTGGCAATGGCGATGATCCTCCGCTGCTCCTCCGCTTTACCATCACCGAGCAGTTGGGCGAATGGGAGGTCATGTTTTTCGACGAGTTTCGCGGTGTAACAGGGCTGGACTTCCTTGTGAATGCGGATTCACCTGCGATTGATCGAGCTGGAAGATATTATTATGGGTTCATTAATGAGCGGTCGAGCGACTTTTATACGAGTAACGATGCTTATTTTGTGAACACCGTCGGCTTCTACGCGTCGCGCCCAACATTCGATAATCAGTGGCGACTTGGGCTTGGCATTGAGCGCTCTGACTTTTGGAGAACATTCTCTTTCGAGAACCATAGCAAGCGTGATTGGTTCGCCATTTGGATGCAGTATGAAGGCTCATCGATTCCTTTCGCTCCTCGATTTAGCTATCAATATATGTCTAATGATGGCTATGACAGCCTGCTCCACCAGTTTCAATTGGAGCTCACGGGTCGCCTCACAGAAAACTTAAATTGGTATAGCATGGCGGGATACGCCTTTCAGACGGGTGATGCGGATGAGCGGAATCGCTTTGTCTGGAGCGTCGATCTGGAGCATACCCTCACCACGACGACTCAACACCGCCTAACTGCTGGGCAGGGATATTTTTATCATGAATTTTCTTCAGATACCCGCGCCGCCGATTATATCCGTTATGCTATCGATCAGCGCATTACCTCACGCCTTGATGCGCGGATCTTCGCCCAATATACGCACAACGAATCCTCTGCTGAAGATTTGTTCCCGATGAGAGACCGTTTTGGTGGTGGATTTAGGCTTACATATAGGCCTTTAGATTTTACCGATATTCGCGCTCTTGTGTATTATGATCAGGCTGATCAATCAACCGTTGAGGAAGATTCCTCCCGGTGGTTGTACAGGCTTGAGCTCAACCAGCAGCTTGGATTCCGTCTCACTGGCAAACTATTTTATCAATACGAAGAGTTTAATCGCGCCGAAAACCCCTATACAGAACATCTTGTTGGTGTCTCTCTGCGTCGTTACTTTTAATTGCTCCTAATGCTCAACTCCTAATGCTTCACGCTCTCAAGATATGAAAAAACTCCACAGGAACCCAAAAACCATTGAGATGGGACGTCGCAGTCTGGTTGCTGCGATTTTTGCAGCGAATTTATTGAGTTTGAACGCGATTGCTGGGGATCCTAAGGGAGTGGTTGAACCCATTCCGGAGCCGCTACAAACGAATCGGGATCTTCCTTCTGACTTTCATAAATATTACGGCCAACGTGTTAATAGTTGGAAGGACCGTGAGCGCCAAATTGCCAAGTTGGATATGGACGCTGACATGAATCAGGACGGCACCATCAGCAATACCGATCCGGCAGATAGCGGTGCTTTTGAAGCCACGCCTCCTGGCTTGATTTTGGGAACAGGGGAGCTCACTCGCGTGGTTATTCGCTTGAATCCTTACCGCATTGATTTTGATGGAGAGGTCGTTGTGAGTCTCGAGGTCGAGGGCATCAACCGCGCTACTAAGACTGGCGATTTTGCCTCGTTGGATGAGGAATTGGCGTCCATGGGGCATATTCGCGTTTGGAAAGATGCGTCCAAGAAAGAATTGCTTCTCGACTCCAGAGATCCAGCTAAGCGTGTCGTGGAGTTCACAACGCAATATAAAACGTATCCATACAATCTTCCGATAGCGGTGCCTCGCTTCGTGTTTGTGGAGGGTGTCAAGCCATCTCCAATTTACACGGGGGATATTCGCTTGCTTGTGACGTGCGCTCACCGTGCTATTGATGAGACGAATTATGCTGACTTGAGTTCAGGCAAAACTTCAGGCAAAGCCGGGGAGCCCCTCCCAGAGAAGAAAAAAGGCGTGCTGAAGAGCTTCAGAACAAGCTTCGATCACGTTCTGTTTACCGTCCAACCAAAGCCAGCAACGAAGGAATTTATCAACGGCAACGTTGAAGGGGTTTGGAAAAGCCCTAACGGTGAATATTGATCTATCTGTCAGTTGACTGATCCGGCTGGAGAGGATTGATTCGCGTCAATCCTCTTCATTTTTTTGGACGTATTCATCAGTCCTTACGCGTTTATTAACAATGTTCTACTTTCGCTTTCTGATTGAGGCACGATTGGGCTCAGCGGCTCTCATTTTAACATTTCTGGTGCAGTGCACGAGTCGGGTCGAGAATCCTACGCTACCTGAGCCTTTGGCTGTCCCTGTTCAGACCCAAGCGCCCGCTGCTCCGAAGAATGCATTTGTCGTCGGAGATCAATTGGAACTCTTCGTGAAAGAAGATTCCACTCTGAACGGCAGCTACTTGGTGAGAGAAGGTGGCTATATTGTGATTCCCCGCGCAGGAAGAATTTTGGTGCAGGGAATGACCCGTGAAGAAGCCGAACCCAAAGTTCGGGAGTTTTTAAAGAAAACGCAGCTCAAAGAAGCATCTGTTATTGTGGAAAGGACCTCTGGCGCGCAGGGGGTAAACGCGGGGGCTTTAGGTGGGGCGTCGCCACAGTCAGCAAATCGAATCCTGGTCTATTTGACCGGCAGTGTACCTCGCAGCGGAGCTCATCAGATAGTGGCTCCTACCGCAAGAGCGATGGGCGTGTATGAAGCGTTGCTGATTACTGGCGGCCTGGGCAAGTTCGCTCAGCTCGACAAGGTTGAAGTCTTTCGAACAGATTCTAGCGGAAAGCGTAAGAAGGCAGTTATTGATTTGCGCCCGATTATCAAAGGCGAACAAGATGATCCTCCCATTGCCGAAGGAGATATTATCAACGTTCCAGAAAAAGTCTTTGGCTTTTGAATAAGTAAGACCGCCGTTCCGATAAGGTCAGCCCGCCCCGTTCTACATATCGTATGAATTCAAAAACGCAGCCATCTGGTAAGGACTCCAAGCTTGATGGTTCTTCGATCATCCGGACCGTTCTTGCTTACGAGGATTATTGGCGGTTGATGATCATTCTTGTGTTAATAGGGTTGCTGGGAGGAACGTGTTATTTCATTTATGCTCGGGCCACTTATGAGTCTCAGGCGCTGATTCGTGCGAACTCTTTTTTGATGAGCAGTGAAGCTGCAGTGGGTAATGCCAATGCTGATAGAACTTATCGCCAAATGCGGGCATTAATGGATCAATTGAACTCTGGTTACGTCATCTTGGAGGCGGCGAGAGCTATCGGTGTAGCGGGTCCATCGACAACATTTGACGGATTAAGAGATGACGTCATGCCTGTTTGTCGGATGGCGATACTTGATCAAAGTCATTTTCAAATTCTTGTGGTTTCTTATGACGCCGAGGTGGTTAAAAAGATGCCCCAGGCTTTAGTCGATGCTTACGAGAGAATTAGGCTCAAAATCCGCAGCGAATACAGAGATACCGCTGTCAAAAGATATGCCGATGAGGTGACTGAGATCAGAAAAAAGGTCGCCGAACAGCTTGATAGCAGGCTTCAGTTTGAAGAACAAAGTGCGTTGGCGAACGCCCAAATCGAAATGGAGCGTTTGAGCAACATTCCTGTCGATATCGTGAGAGCTAAATATCGACTCAAAGAGCACGAGGAAATTTCTCGTATCTTGCAAGAACAACAAAGTAGTCTCGACGTCATCGGTAAACTTTCTCTGATATCAGGGTTTACTGACGAAGAAAAAGATCCCTTGGAGGCAGGAAGAGTTGTTAGAAAAGGGGGGGCTGTAGCTCCTTTCACTTTCAGTAGCCCAAGCACGGACAAAAAATTCACTCAGGTCGTCGTGCAACCTAACATGGTTGACGGTCTTAAATCGTGGCAGGAATTGGAAAGGACCAAACGTGCCACTGAAGAAAAACTGCGCTTAATTCAGACAAAGTTTCTCGATGATCATCCCGAAGTTATTAAGCTGAAGGATGAGCTCAAACAGGTTGAGTCTGCCTTAGACATTGAGCTAAAGGTAGCATTAACGTCATTCGATCTCGAAAAAGCTCGCCTCACCGAAAAGCTCGAAGAATTAGATGGGAAGCTTCCTGAATACCATAAAGCGATTAAGAGTTACGATACCAAGAAGCTTGATTATGACCTGATGGAGAAGAGCCAACTGGCTTGGGACAAAGCTTATGAAAAATTGAGCCAGAGAATCGAAAGCCTTGAATTTGACGGTGATAAAGCGCCGCTTTCTCTTGAGTTTCGAGGGTTTACCAATCTGCGTTCCGAGATGCCGGTTTCTCCCAATAAATCGAAATTATTCATGATGGGATGCTTGCTCGGGTTGGGATTGGCGGGCGGAGTGCCATTCTTACTCCGGCGCTTCGACAGCTCAGTGGTGGAGTTGAGTGAGTTTGAGGGCACGTTGGGTATCAATGGTATTGGTCTTGTTCCGCTGAGTGATCCTAAGGAGTTAGAGTCGCTGAATCGCGCTCCGACGGTTGGTGCGAACGTGCCGAATGCTTTGCTCGAAAACTTTCGTCTCATTCGAAGCAGTATTTTGCTGAATGGAAGCCCAAAGGGTGATGGAAGGGTTATCATGTTGACGAGCGCTCGACCGAGCGAAGGTAAGACGACGGTCTCCTCAAACGTCGCGTGGGCGTTTTCTTCATTAGGCGAAAAAACACTGCTCATTGACTGCGACCTACGCCGTGGGCGCGTTCACGAAGTTATCGGGGCTTCTAATGCAGTTGGCATGACAGATCTTTTAACGGGACGGGCATCGTTAAGTGAATGTGTTCAGAAAGTTGAAGCCGAAAATTTGTGGGCGATAACGCGTGGAATGGTTGTGCCTGGCACAACCGAATTGCTTAATTCCGGTGTTTTTGCGGCGATTTTGGAGGAATTGAAAAAGAAATATGATCGAATTATTTTGGACACTCCTCCCGTCCTTGGTTTGAGCGAGACTGCCTTTTTGCAACATCATGCTGACGGTGTCGCCATTGTTGTCCGTTGTGGAAAAACGCTCCGCAAGGATGTGGAGGACGCTGTGCAGTCTTTGCAAAAGTTAGGGGCTCACTTCTACGGGTTTATTCTCAACGGAGTCGACTTCAGCAAGCGAGTGAACCACTATTACTATTATTATTATTCTGCGAGCTATTACGATGCGAACTGGGATGTTAAGCCAGCAAAGAAAGAAACCTGAGTGCGGCGTGCTTTAGCTTCCTCATGAATTATGGATCAGTAAAGCCCAGAAATAACTAGACGTTCGCATTCGTTTTTTGCTTCCCTTTCTGGGATAAATCATCTCAAGCTGCACGCCTCATTTCACAAATTCCTATGAGTCATTCAAAACCCAAACTTCACAATGCAATGTGGCCAGGTCTCGTCGGTAAGGGCGATGGCGAAGGTCAGGAGCCACCGATCAGTCTTGAGCGGATGCTGGATTTGACCGCCGCTGCAGAGGTCAATGGCCAGAAGTTCGAAGGCATCGATTACTTCCTGTTCCTGCCTCACACCGATCCGAATGCAAGTGATGACGAGCTGAAGAAAATCGCTGATCTGATCGCAGGCAAAGGTTTTTCGGTCGGGTCTCTGGTGGCTCCAGTTTGGCCAGGCACGGTGGGTGATTCCGCGATGGGCGATGACGCGGCACAAGCCAAGTTTTTGGATGCCGTGAAAATGGCTTGCCGCATCGCGAAGGTTTTCAATGAGCACGGCGTCCGTAAATATGGCGTGATTCGCGTCGATTCGGCCGAATTCGGTGTGGCAAAATGGCGCGAAAACCCAAAGGCTAATACCGCCCGCATCGTTGATACCTTCAAAAAAGCTGCCCAAATTGCTGCCGATCATGGTGAGCGCTTGGCTGCGGAGGGGGAAATCTGCTGGGCAGGGATGCACTCCTGGAAAGACATGCTGGACGTGCTCGAGGGGGTGGGGATGCCAGAATCTTTCGGATTCCAAGCCGACTTAGCCCACACCTACCTTTACACGCTGGGTTACAATGCTCCGGAGTATGCTTTGGTCAAAGAGGGCTACAGCAGCGTCGAGTTCTGGGCCGCGTACGAAATCATGACCGATAAGCTGCGCCCGTGGACGATCGACTTCCATGTGGCTCAAAATGACGGTCAAGTACATGGTGCCGGCTCTCATGATAAGACTGGCAAGCATTGCCCAGCCGACGATCCCAATGGGAAACTGGACATCACGAAAGCTGCTGGCTACTGGCTGAAGGATGCACCGAGCCGTGGTATCCAACACATCTGCTGGGATGGTTGCATGTTCCCGAACGCTCTTCTTGAGAAAGTGGACACGTGGAATAAGATTCTCGAAGCCATGATCAAGGTGCGTGACGCACACGGTTGGGATTGATCTCGTTAACGGTTTTCCTGGAACGGCTTGAGCGACTTGATTGCTCAAGCCGTTTTGGCTTTATTTGGCAGTTGTCGGCACTCCCTTCGGGCGCTACCAACATGACCCTGTCATTTCGGCATGTCTGATTTATCCTTTCACTACGCTATCCATCAAGCGATCGAGAAAGATCCTCGATACCATCCTCATGCCTATGAGTTTGTGAAGGATGCCTTGCATGTGGCGGTCAAGCATTTCCGAGAAGGGCAGGAGGACCAGCATGTGACGGGGCAAGAAGTACTCGAAGGTGTGAGGCTTCATGCTTTGGAGGAGTATGGCCCGATGGCGCTTACAATTCTTAGCGAGTGGGGTATCCATCGGGGAGAGGATGTCGGTAACATCGTTTACAATCTGATTGAGACGAGCTACTTCGGCAAAAATGAGGGTGACAGCTTGGAGGATTTTTCGGGGGGTTACGAGTTCGAAGCCGCCTTCCTCGAGCCCTTTCGTCCCAAGACGAACCGTCAAGAGGCTTGATCGCGGGTGGCTTTCCAAGAAATCGAAAGCCAAGCTTGAGCTGAGCAGAAGATTGGCCATTCTCCAGCCTCATGTCTTCTGTTCCTGCTGATTTTACCAACGTCACCGCCGTCGCCAAAGCCAACGTTTATTTCGATGGCAAAGTGGTGAGCCACACGATCTTGCTTCCAGACAACAGCAAGAAAACCCTCGGCCTTATCTATGCGGGTGAATACCATTTTGGCACTGATAAGGCTGAGCGCATGGAAATCGTGGCTGGCGTCTGTGAGGTGAAGATCAAAGGCAGTGACAGCAAATGCATCTATGAAGCTGGTCAATACTTCGATGTCCCGGCGAAGTCAGGCTTCGACATCGCCGTCAGCTCGGGCATTTGCGAGTATATCTGCTCGTTCATTGACTAAACCTGAGGCGGCCACAGGTCAGTGGCCGGAGACTTTGGCCCATTCTTGATGGAGGATGGGCGAAAGAATCTTGGTCCACTCAGCATAGCCTTCGGGGCTCAGATGCAGGAGATCGGCCGCATAGTATTTGCGGATGGGCTTACCTGCCGAGTCTGCGAGGTAGCTGGTGCAGTCAATGTACTGCACCCAGTCTTTGGATTCTGACCAGGCTTTCAGCAATTCGTTCAACGCGTGCACCTGAGGGATCTGGGTGATTCTCTTTTCGCCAATTTTGACGGAGGTTAGAAGGACACGTGTTTTTGGGAAACGGGTATGCACTTGGTCAAGAAAGCCCGTGTAGTCAGTGAAAGCTTCCTCTGGGGTGAGCTTGGCATTGATGTCGTTGCTACCTGTGTAGGTGACGATGATCTTAGGCTCGTGTCGAGTGATCAAGGTGTCGAAGTAAACCGTCAGATCATTCGCGACGCTGCTGCCGAAGCCGCGATTGAGGACGGGTAGATCTGGAAAGTCTTGTTTCAGAGTTTTCCACAGGCGAATGCTGGAACTGCCCGTGAAGACGATGCCGCCTTTATCTGCGGGCTGGGCCTCAAACACAGAGATTTCTTTGGCAAAACGAGCTGGGTCTGGCCGGGGCGTGGGCTCCCGAGCCAGGATAGGAGAACCCAGAAGCAGAGCGGTGAAGAGCAGTAGAAAACGCATAATCAAGGGGTTGGTAAAACGCTGGGTTCAACGGGTGCCCTTCACAAGGTTTTCATTGTTTTCTAAAAGTGGCAGTTCTTGCCCTTCGGGAATGGCCAATCCTAGACGCGTTTGAATGAAACCATTTCGGCGGATGACCGTGGGTTTTTCGGCCTGAGAGGGCTCGTGAATCGAGAAGCCCACATCGCAGTTCCACAGTTCGTTGCCGTCAAACACGCCGGACTCGGCGCGGATGCAGTCAAAGGCTGTTGTCACACGGATAATATGGTTACCGCGTGCAATAGCTGCGGGTGTATCTTGCAAGACCACGGCACGAGAGCCATCGCTAAAACTGCATCTTTCCAGAGAGAATGAGTGGACTCGTTGGGCCTGGATGCCTTGCTCAAAATCTTTGAAAAGACAGTCCCTGACTGTCACGTCTTTGACTGCGGCTTGGGTATCGGGGCTGGCAATCCACAGTAGGATGGAGGTGCTAGAGCTGCCTTCCAAGGTCAGCCCTGAGATTTCGAGAGTTCTGCTCGTGCCCTTGATGCTAATGAGAGGAGCAGGAGGTCCAAGGGTTCCAGCCTTTAGCTTGAGCAGGCATCGTTCTTTGTTCATTCCCCGAATCGCCAGCTTCTGGGCATCTTCGATGATCAAAGGGCTGGTTAATTCATGGACGCCTTCTGGAATGGTGACCGTGCCTCCCCCGGATTGGATCGCCTCTCTGATCCATTGTTGGATTGGGAGTGAGTCGGCGTGGCCGTTTGCGACGAAACAAAGAGCCGCTAAAATAAACCAGAAGCAGGGACGCATGATGAAAGGGTCGTCCCAGAGATGATGATTCTTGCGGTTTACTTTTTGATTTCGATGAACTGTCCGGCGATTCCCCACGCGACATCTTCTCGAGGCAAGACTCCATCGCCACCCACGTAGAACTTGCTTGCGACGAGGAAATTATCGCGCTGGATGCCACCCTTCTTGCCTCCGGAAATCAGATCCGCCACAGCAAGGCCTACCGTGCCTGCGATACCTTCTTTTTGCCGAACGTGTTCACGAAAATCGGCTTCGCTGGGATTTGTCAGAGCTAAAGCAACAGCGGCGACGATGAGGATGATGAAAAGGGATTTCATAGAGCGGATGATGAATGGGCTCAGGAGGCTCCTGGAAGGATAAAATCGTAAATCCTCGTGAAAATGGAGGTGTTACTCTGGAGCAGCAGTGTTCTTGAGTTTTCGTTTGAGCTTTTTCAAGAGCTCGGGATTGCCCTCCAGTTCTTCCATCAGAAGGGTCAAAACTTCCAAAGTCTGCCGACTGATATGGTGCTCCATGCCTTCCACATCGTGGTGCACGCTCTCGGCATCTAAGCCAAATGAAGAAAGCAGACGCGTCAGGACTTCATGACGACGAGCGATTTCTCGACCGATCTTGCGTCCTTCCTCGGTCAGGACCACGCCCCGGTAGCGCTCGTAGATGAGGTAGCCTTCCGCATCCAATTTTTGGATCATGTTGGTGACGCTGGCCTGGGAAATACCCAGGTTTTGAGCGATGTCCACCACCCGTGCATAACCCTTGCTCTCGATCAGATTGTGAATCTGCTCCAGGTAGTCCTCCATGGCCGGAGAGTGGACATGGGAGGTGGGCTCTTGTCGCTTAGCGGGCATTGAATAGGGATCATAGCAGCGGCTGAGAAGGTTGCAAAAATGGATTTTGAGAGAGTGATGATAAAGTTAGCTGAGGCTAAAATTGTTGTTGAAACTTCAATCTAGCGAGTGGAGTTAGCTGAGGCTAACTTTATGAAACTGGACAATCTATTTTTCCTGCCTTTAGTTTTCTTCGGAGTGGCTGTGTCAGCTCCTGCCGAATCGCCAGCGTCGTCCTTCAATGTTCATTCCCGCTCCATGAGCACGGATCGTCCCGATACTACCGAATCAGCCTTTACGGTGCCTACGGGGATGTTTCAGGTCGAGATGAGCTTTCTCGACTTCGAAAGGGATGCAGGGGGAGGTCTCAGAACCGAAGCTTTGTCCTGGGGGCAGATGAATGTGAAAGCGGGCTTGGCCGATGATATGGACTTCCAGCTCGTTTTTGACCTGTATCAAGAGGAACGCACCGTTTCGAAAGGGGCCACAACGACTCTATCGGGCTTCGGAGATGTCACCGTGAGGCTCAAAAAGAATCTGTGGGGGAACGATGAAGGTCGAACAGCCATGGCTTTGATGCCATACCTTCGTATCCCGACTGGGACCGAATTGAGTTCTGATGCGTGGCAGGGAGGGCTCATTCTACCCTTTGCCTTGGAGATCAATGAACGGGCATCGTTCGGTCTCATGGCTCAGATGGATTTAGTGCATGACGATGAAACGGCTGGCACGGATGTACAGTGGCTGGCGTCCGCGACCGTAGGGGTCGCCTTAACAGAGCGTTGGGGTAGTTTCCTTGAGTTGGTCGGGTCCTCTGGTGAGGACACCGACTTTATGGCAACTTTTAACTCTGGCCTCACTTTTGCCGTTACGGAGACGATGGTGTTGGATGCAGGTGTCCGGGTGGGTTTGAACCGCGCGGCACCTGACCTTGGGTTGTTCTCTGGGGTGAGCTTTCGATTCTAAAAACGATGACGACCTATATGAAACGATTTGTCTTTGGTGTCCTTTTGTCTAGCACGCTCCTTTCTTGCGGCCCGTCAGAGCAGGCCACCGCCGATGGTAGGAAGCGGATTCTCACGACCTTCACCATCATTCAAGACATGGCCCAAAACGTGGCAGGGGATGTTGCCGTGGTGGAGTCTATTACCAAGCCTGGGGCTGAAATCCACGATTATGAACCCACACCGATGGATCTGGTGAAAGCTCAGAAAGCTGACCTTGTTCTGTGGAATGGGCTAGGGTTAGAGCGGTGGTTCGAAAAGTTTCTCCAGCAAGTCAAACATGCGCCGAGCGTGGTGCTGACAGAGGGGATTGAGCCGATTGGAATCGGGGAGGGGCCCTACTCAGGCAAACCCAATCCACATTCTTGGATGTCTCCTGCCAATGCGCTCGTCTACGTGGAAAACATTCGGGAAGCGTTGGTGAAGCTGGACCCCGCCCACGAGGCCACCTACAACGCCAATGCCGCCGTGTATGCTGAGAAACTGCGCGCTGTGGATGAGCCAGTCAGAAAGGCGCTGGAAACCATACCTGCGGAACAACGTTGGCTCGTAAGCTGCGAAGGAGCGTTTTCTTATCTGACTCGGAACTACAACATGAAAGAACTCTATCTGTGGCCCATCAATGCCGATGAAGAAGGCACGCCCCAGCAGGTGCAGAAGGTCGTGGACACGGTGCGCAGCCAGCGGATCCCCGTTGTTTTCTCGGAAAGCACCATCAACGATAAAGCCATGCGGCAAGTGGCGAAGGAAACAGGAGCCCGCTTCGGAGGTGTCCTTTACGTCGATTCCTTGACTGGCGTCGATGGTCCCGCTGCGACGTATCTCAATCTGCTGCAATACAACGCCGATACCATCGTCAAGGCGTTTACTTCTCCCTGAGTTCATGAATGCCGCCAGTCCGCCGCTTTCTGTCGAAGTCTCCGATGTTACGGTGGCTTATGCCAATGGACATATCGCCCTGCGGGATGCCAGCTTCCGACTGGGTGCAGGGACCATTTGCGCGCTGGTTGGAGTCAATGGCAGCGGCAAAAGCACCCTGTTTAAATCCATCATGGGTTTTCTCAAACCGGTGAGAGGGCGTGTGCTTATCGATGGTGGTTCTGTGGCGGAGGCGCGGAAAAAGAAGCTCGTGGCCTATGTCCCCCAGAGCGAGGAGGTGGACTGGACCTTTCCCGTCAGTGTGTGGGATGTGGTGATGATGGGGCGTTACGGCCATATGAACTTCATGCGGATCCCACGTGCTGAGGATAAGCGCATCGTCGAAGAGTGTTTGGAACGAGTGAGCATGACGGCCTTCCGGGATCGTCAGATAGGCGAGCTGTCTGGAGGCCAAAAGAAGCGCGTGTTCCTGGCTCGGGCACTCGCTCAACAAGGAAGGATCATGATGCTAGATGAGCCGTTTACCGGGGTGGATGTGCAGACTGAGTCCGCCATCATTGAGCTTTTGAAAGCCTTGCGTGCGGAAGGGCACATCATCTTGGTCTCCACCCATAATTTGGGCAGCGTGCCTGAGTTCTGTGATCAAGTGGTCTTGATCAATCGCACTGTGTTGGCCCAGGGACCCACGGAGGTGGTGTTTACGGAAGAGAACCTGGCACGTGCTTTCGGAGGAGTTTTGCGACAGTTCCACTTTGAACATTCGACGATCCAAGACCACGACGGTCGAGCTGTCAAAGTGTGGACGGATGATGAGCGGCCGCTGGTCTTCGGTAAAGACGGCCATCTGGAATACTCGGAGAGGCAAGGACGGGAACACCTAGTGAAAGAAAGAGCCAAGGAGGTGGGAGAGTGAATGAGCTGCTGATGCCCTTTCATTATGAATACATGGTGAAGGCGATCTTGGTTAGTGGCCTCATCGGTGGTGTGTGTGCTTTTTTGTCGTGTTTCATCACGCTCAAAGGCTGGTCTCTCATGGGAGATGCGCTTTCGCATGCGGTCGTTCCCGGTGTTTCTCTCGCGTGGTTACTCGGGCTGCCGTTTTCTGTGGGAGCCTTTCTGGCGGGAATCCTCGCTGCTCTGGGCATGGGATGGGTCAAGGCGAACTCTCGCCTGAGGGAAGATGCTGTCATTGGGGTGGTGTTTACCACCTTCTTTGCTCTGGGGTTGCTGCTGTTGTCGCTCTTTCCGAGTAACCTGAATCTGCGCACCATCATCTTCGGAAATATTTTGGCCATCTCAGATCCCGACATCCTTCAGGTGCTCATTATCTCAGCCCTGTCCGTATTGGTCCTTGGATTGAAATGGAAGGATCTGTTGTTGTTTTGCTTTGATGAAACCCACGCACGCAGCATCGGTCTGAACACCCGCTTTCTGCATTTTATGCTGCTGGCATTACTCTCGGCGACGGCTGTCGCTGCATTGCAGACGGTCGGAGCTTGTTTGGTGGTGGCTATGTTGGTCACCCCCGGTGCCACGGCTTATCTCCTGACGGACCGCTTCGGGACGATGCTCTTTCTCGCCACGGCCATTGGCGTATCCTGTAGTTTGTTAGGGGCCTACATCAGCTATTTTCTGAATGGCTCCACGGGAGGGTGCATTGTGGTCTTGCAGACTCTGGCTTTTCTCGCGGCACTCATTCTAGCCCCCAAGCATGGGCTCCTCTCGGCCCGCGTCCAACGTCAAGCGGCTTCCCTCTCATGAATTGGCTGGATCCTTTTCGCTACAGCTTCATGAACGAAGCTCTTTTGACTGGAGCTGTTGTCGGGGCTGTGTGCGCAGTGTTGTCTTGTTATTTGGTTCTCAAAGGCTGGTCATTGATGGGGGATGCCATCTCTCATGCGGTTCTCCCGGGGGTGGTCATTGCCTACATGCTAGGACTGCCTTTGGCCTTGGGAGCCTTTGCATCGGGGCTGTTCTGCGCCATTGCGACGGGGTGGATTCGATCCAACAGCCGCATCAAAGAAGATACGGTAATGGGGATCGTCTTTACCGGGCTTTTCGCACTCGGTTTGGTATTGTTCACGAAGGTGCAATCAGAGGCCCATTTGAACCATATTTTGTTTGGCAATATTCTCGGTATCGAAAAAGCGGAGATGCTGCAGACATTGATCACAGCCATCGTCACGCTTGTGGTTGTCTTGCTTTTAAGGAAAGATCTTTTGCTTTTTTGCTTCGATGTCGGGCATGCTCGGTCGATCGGGTTGGCGACTGGAGGGCTTTATTACCTGTTTCTCTCTCTTTTAGCGGCAACGATTGTGGCCTCTATGCAGGCGGTGGGGATCATTCTCGTGGTTGCTATGCTGGTCATCCCAGGATGCACTGCTAGGCTGCTGACGGATCGTTTTGACCGGATGTTACTGGTGGCAGTATCTGTATCCGTGGTAGCCAGTAGCCTTGGTGTTTACGTGAGCTTTTTTATCAATGCCTCTACGGCGGCCTGCATGGTCCTTGCTCAGTCGCTATTTTTCACGCTGGCGTTCTTTGCAGGACCGAAATATGGCTGGTTGGCGATCCGAAACCAGCGCCGCTCTTCGGGAAAGGCGAGAACAGCCTTGGGAGCCCCGGAAATGGCCAGGAACGGTGGATTGTAAAAACAATTACTTGCCAGATGCGTTGAGGCAGTCCACTATAACGGCCCGTTTCACAAGAACGGGATCACACTCCTGAGTAGCTCAGCGGTAGAGCGGGTGGCTGTTAACCACTAGGTCGTAGGTTCGAACCCTACCTCAGGAGCCAATTTTAAATCACAAATGGCAGTGTAGCTCAGCGGTAGAGCAGAGGACTCATAAGCCTTTGGTCGGCGGTTCAAATCCGCCCCCTGCCACCACCCTCCATGATGAGGTGGTTCCTCAGACCGTTGAGTGAGGCAAAATGGGCGTCCGCCTGTTGGTCTCTATCGATTGAACCCTTTATGAAGTACGAATGGCTTCCTCGAGCTTCGCGAATTCGACGGGCTTCGTCAGATGGTGGGCAAAGCCGGCAGCGCGTGTTTTGGCCACGTCGTCTTCCATACCGAAACCGCTTAGGATGATCGCATTGACCGCTGGGTGCGAGGGGCGAATCGCTTGCAGTACATCAAGGCCATCACCGTCCGGCAGGCCGAAGTCACTGATGAGAACCTCTAAATCTGCAAGTTCAGCCCCGACCTGCTTCGCGGTCGCGACCGTCGTTGCCAAATGCACCTCGTGTCCACGACGGCGGAGCATGCGTGCAAGGGTCTCCCGAGTATCTGAGTGATCCTCCACCAAGAGAATCCGCAAGGACGGAAAACCGGCTGACGTGTCCTCACTGACAGTTTTGGGTTGAGGTGATACCTGCGTCGAAGCAGATTTTTGATCACATGGTAGCACCAAGGAAAAGGTGGACCCTCGATGAAGTCCTTCACTACGGGCGGTGAGATGGCCCTGATGCAATTCCACGATAGCACGGCTGATGGCCAGCCCCAGGCCTAATCCACCAAAAGCGCGCGTGGTTTCTCGGCTCTCTTGCTGGAATGCGTCAAAGATCCTCTCTAGTTTATCGGGCTCAATACCGATACCGGTGTCCGTGATTTCTAAGGTCAATTGGGGAACGTCGGCCTCAAGCTGACGATGCGTCAGGCGAATTTCGATCTGCCCGTCCGCCGGGGTAAATTTGATGGCGTTTTGCAGGAGGTTCCAGATGACTTGAGTGAGCCTCACGCGATCTGCCCAAAGCGTCGAATCCCCTTTGAAAGGATGCACGATGATCTGGGCAAGCGGTCGGCGGGAAGAGCTGCACATCTCTACAACCTCGGCGATGATGCGTTGCAGATTCACGGATTCCTGATGGATCTCCAGCTTGCCTTGCGTGATCCGGGTAAGGTCCAACAGATCGTTGATGAGATGCGTTTCCAGCATCACGTTGCGGCGGATCATCTGGAAGTCCTTTTTTAAATCCTCTGTTAGGCGATCATCCTGGCAGCGTTCTTCAACAACGGCAAGCACGGGCGTCAAAGGTGTGCGGAGCTCATGGCTCAGCATCGCCAGGAACTGATCTTTGGCCGTGTTGGCTCGGCGCAATTCTTCGCGTGAGCGATTGAGCTCCTCGGTCCGGGCTTCAAGCTCTTCCACCAAAGCTGCTCGAGACTCGGCCGCTTCTTTAGCCGCTCGTTCACGAAGGGCCTCCATCTCTTTAGCTTTGAATTCCTGAATGATGCGAGCGTTTTCTTCGGCAAAGAATTTTCGCCTGAGCAATGCCCGGATGCGGCCTTTCAGGATCGAAAAATCATTCGACTTGCCAACGAAGTCATCCGCGCCGGCATCCAGGGCTTTGGAAAGATTCTCTGTGGAGTCCGCCCCCGTCAATAAGATGGAAATGAGCGAAAAGGGAGAGTTCCGACGAAATTCATTCACACGTCTGCACACCTCGAAGCCGTCAATGCGTGGCATGATGAGATCGATGATGACCCCATCGAAGCGAGTCTCTTTGAGTCGTCGCAGACCTGCTTCCGCATCCATCGCCGTTTCCAGTTTATAACCTTCGTCGCGAAGCTCGTGGGCTAGGCATTCCAGGAAAATGGGGCTGTCATCGATGGCTAGAAGATGAACATCGCGAAAGAGATCTTGATCATTGGAGGCAATGATGCGCTCTCGAGAACCGGCTTTTTGCAAGAGGGTGCGCAGCCTTAACAAGAGAACTTTCGGATCCGTGGATTTGGCGACGAAGTCGTCGGCACCGCTATCGAGTCCAGATACTTGCTGGCCTTCTTGGGAGGTTAGCATCACCACAGGCAGGCGACGGGTATCGACATTCATCCGAATGCGGCGGCATACCTCATCTCCGCGCATGCCTGGCAGATGGTAGTCTAGCAGGACGAGATCGGGTCTGTCTTCGCGGAGTGCAGAAAAGGCCTTTTCGGCGCTTGAGACCCAAGTGACCTTCCAACCTTCACTTTCGAGTAAAGCTGTTAGGCTGATGGCTTGAGTCGTGGAGTCTTCCACCAACATCACATGATAGGTGGGCTCAGTCATGGGGCGTGAGGATGAAGACCTGGATTGAATAAAGTGATAAGTCTCGGAGCGATCTGACCTAAAGGTAGAACAGCGCTGGTGGCACCCAATTTGACCGCAGCCGCAGGCATGCCGTAAACGGTGGCGGTGGATTCGTCTTCTGCAATGGTATAAGCGCCCGCTTCCCGCATCTCGCGGAGGCCGAGGGCGCCGTCCTCACCCATGCCTGTCAGAAGAACACCTGCCGCCGATCCTCCCAAGCGACTGAGGGAGCGAAACAAGATCGTTCCAGAGGGCTTTTGGGCTCCAATCGGCGGTAGATCCAGAAGGTGACATTGAAAGGGCTCGGCGTAAGCCAGATGTTTTCCTGCAGGTGCCACAAAGATGGTGCGGGGTTGCAGGGGCATGTAATGCTGGGCTTCCACGACATGAAAGGCTGGCAATACATCGTTCAACCAGGTGACGAAACCGCGGACAAACCCTGGGGTGATGTGTTGGACCAGCAGGATGGGGGCTTCGAACGACTGGCCGAGTGAACTTAAAACCTGCACGATGGCATTTGGACCTCCGGTGGAGGCTACGAGGCCCAGCACACGTGGGGGACCGCTAGAAGGTGGACTTTCCTGAGCCAGGGGAGCGGTTGCAGGGCGGGGCTCTTGAGGGGGGGTGAAGGTGCGATATCGCTGCCGGATCACGCGCACTTGGCTCATGAGGACTAGCTTGGTGCAGAGTTCAGTAGCCAGACTTTCGTAATCAGAATGTTTCAGCCCCACAGGCTTTTGCACTACAGCTAGCGCACCGGCACGGAGTGCGTTCATGGAAATGTTGAGTTCGTCATCTTGGACATCCGAGGAGACCACGACGATGGGTGTCGGGAACTCGTTCATGATCCTCTGTGTCGCTTCAAAACCGTTCATGCCGGGTAACCGAATATCAAGAGAGATGATGTCGGGTTTGACCTGAGGCAGCGTCTCTAACGCGTCTTCAGCACTCCTGACATTGGCCACCACTTGCAGCCTTGGATCACGATTGATGATATGCTCAAGGAACTCGCTGACGGTTCGCGAGTCCTCGACAATCATGACGGTCACTTTCTTCATCAAGCAATAGACGGTGGAGCGGTGGGGAAACAAACAAGCATGGCTGCAATGGATCAAACAAGCTGACGTACCACTCGGAGTAACTCTTGATGATCGAAGCGCTCTTTCACGATATAAGCGTCCGCTCCGAGTGCCAGCCCGCGCTCCTGATCTTCGTTCTTGCTCAATGAGGTGACCAAAATGACGGGAATTTGAGTCAGTGCGGGTTGGGCTTTCATCGTCGAGAGCAGTTGGAATCCATCCAGGTGGGGCATCTGTACATCGCTGACGACGAGAGAAATGCCCCCACTATGTAGAATGTTTAATGCAGCCCGGCCATCTTCCGCTGTGCGGACATGATAACCAGCCGTTTCCAAAATACTTTTTTGCAGCGTCCGCGCGGTGAAGGAGTCGTCAACGACTAGCACGGTGGCTTGCCGAAGCGCCACAGGTGCAGTCGTGGCAGGGGTTTCCTCCGGAAGGGGAACTGCTCGACAGCGATCCACGAGGGTCTGAGGATTGAGAACGAGAATGATGGAGCCTTCATCAGTGACGATGCCCCCTGAAAAGTGAGGAGACAGTGACGCCGGGAAGGGGAGGGGCCGAATTAGGGCACGAATCTCTCCCAAAAAGGACTCCACATGCAAGGCAATAGGCCGCTGACCTTCCAATACAGCCAGCAGAATTTGGCCTTCCCCATCTCGCAAGATGCTCGGTGGTTTCCCTGCGGCTTCGGAGGCTGTGGTGACTTGGATTGAGGTGCCTTCCCAGAAGACCACGCTTCGTCCATCCACCAAATGAATGTCGTTCACACGCAGCAATACTTTCAAAGCACTGAGCGGGAGGGCAAAAAGATGCCCGCATGCTTTGAACAACAGCAGACGCCGCGCAGAGATGCTGACCGGGATGCGAATTTCAAGTCGGCTACCCAGGCCAGGCTCAGAGGTCATGGTCACATCTCCCTGAAACTGAGCCACTCTTTCACGAACGATGGAGAGACCCATGCCTCGGCCTGAAACTCGGGTGACCTCGTGGGTGGTGGTGAGGCCTGAACTGAAAATTAGATCGGTAATGGCCTCTGAAGACAGTTCTGGCAGCTCAGCATGGGTGATGAGTCCTGCTTGGAGTGCTTTTTGCTTCACCCGGTCGACATCCACGCCTTGCCCGTCGTCCGTAAGCGTCAGGCATAACAAACTATTTTCGATTTGAAGATCCAAGCGCACGTCGCCTTCTTCGGCTTTTCCTGCCTGACGTCGTCGCTGGGGAGATTCGATACCGTGTGAAACCGCGTTGCGGAGTGCATGCATTACCGGATCCTTGAGCGCTTGGAGAACCATGCGGTCCGCTTGGAGCTCCGTGCCTGTCATGGTGAAGCGGATGGGCTTACCAGCCTCATTGGTGAGGTCGCGCATCATTTTGGGGAAGCCTTCGAAGACCGAGCTGATCGGCACGAGACAGATGCGATTCACGTGTTCCTGAAGCTGACTGCTGAGCACTCGGAGAGTCCGGCTCCCACGGCGCTGTCGGTCGCGGATCTGTTGAAGGTGTTTCCCAGCCTCTCGGATGTGATAGCGCAGATCTCCTGGCTCGTGGCGGTCTAGGTGTAGGAGCTTGCGCAGACGCTCGAGTTCCGTGGATAACCCATCCAGATCTTCGCTCAGGGATTCCTGACGGCTAGCTTCGGAAAGAACCAAGCCGGAAGACTGCACTAAGTCATCTAGCAAGGAGGTTTCAAGGTGGAGGGTGCTTTGACTCGCTGTGGGCTTGGGAGAAGCTTGATCGCTGGCCGAGGTCGGAGCCAGTTCACGTTCCATGGCGGCGGCCATGGTGTCTTCCGCAGCATTGGCCTGAGCTTCAATTTCCCGCTTCAATTCTGCGGAGAAAGTGGCCTCTTCTTGGGTCAAGTCAGAGAGCAGGCTCTCGAGATGATGGGCGATCGTTTCGACCTCTTGGAGGTCACATACTCTTGCACTTCCCTTCATGCTGTGGGCCATCCGAAAAGCATCGTCCAGCAGGGCGGCGGACACAGCAGGCCAAGCGGCCAGCATCGCACGGATCACCTGCATCTGTTCTTTGAACTCAGTCTGAAAAGCGGCGAGCACCCGCTGATGGAGATCAGAGTCTGACATGGAAGATCAGGAAATAGACGGAGGCTAGAAGAGTGAAGAGAGATCGTTAAACTTGATAGCGGCTGACGGCCGTTCTCAGTTGCAGGCTCAATTCGTTGAGGTTGGCCAAGGCTTTTTCGAGTTGGGAGGTTCCGATGGCGGTTTGTTCGGTGGCCTGGCGAATGTCCCGCATGCCTTGCGTGACCTGGTCAAAACCGATCTGCTGCTGACTGGTGGAGGCAATGATTTGCTGAAAGGCGTGCACACTCTCCACCGTGGTCCGCGTCATCTGATGAATCGTTTGTTCGGTGATCTCGGCTTGCTGTTTGCCGGAATCGGAGCGTTTGACCGCTTCCTCAGTCATCATGACCGTGCTGTTGATGCCACGCTGGATCTCGCCCAGGATCGATCCTACCTGAACGGTGCTCTCTTTAGCCCGCTGTGCCAGATTGCGCATTTCCCCGGCCACAACGGCAAAGCGGTTGCCTTGTTCCCCAGCCGAAGCAGCTTCGATGCTGGCGTTGAGTGCGAGCAGGTTGGACTGTTCGGCGATTTCATTGACGGTGCTGACGATTTCACCAATGGCCTGCGTGCGTTCGCTCAGCGCCACAATCCGGGTGGCCACGTCTTCCACCTGCTGGCGAATGCCTTCCATCAAGCGGCTGGTCGTTTTCACAGCGTTGATGCCGGATTCACCTGCGGCGGAGGTGGCTTCAGCGGTGGCGGCCACCTGTTTGGCTTTATCGGTGATCTCGTTGCCAGATTGGCTGATCTCCTGCATGGTCGCGGAAATTTCATGGACGGTCGCGGCTTGCTCTTTGGTGCTGGAGGCTTGCTGCTGAGTGGAGGCCAGGATTTCTGCGGCGGCCGAGTTGATGTTCCCTGTCACATTGAGGATCTGACCACTCAGCTCTTTCAGGTTGTCGAGCATGTTATTGAAAGAGGCTCCGAGTCGGCCGATCTCGTCGCTGCTGTTCACCTCCAATTTCGAAATGCGCAGATTGCCCGTAGCGATGCTATTGGCTGACTCCACCACACTCTGCAGCGGCTGGCTGATGCTACGGGCGATGAACCAACTGAAGAGGAAACTTAGAAGCGCAGCGACGGCGGCCACTCCACTTTGGGTTTTGATGAGTTCCTCCACCTGGTCTTCCATGTGGCGGGTAAAACCTCTGGCGATCTCAATTCCGAGATCTTGGATTTCCGCTTCCTTGGCCAACAGATTGTTCAGCAGTTCATCGTATCCCGCTGCATCGGGGGCCGTTGTGATAAGACGATCGATGTCCTGGACGGAATCATTGATGAGCTGAGTCTGAGACTGAAGGAGCCCGCGCAGATATTCCGATGGGGCGGCAGGCATATCCATGGTTTCAGGATAATTGAGGCGGACCAAAATGGGGCCCCCGTAGGTGAGGGCCTTCTGGCCATCCAGCCACGCTTTGCGGATGTAATCCAGGCGCTCACGCGTGGTCTTGTTTTGGATAATTAAGAGGGCGGTTGCAAAGTGCTGCTGCTGGAGCATGCGCTGTCTGCCCACTTTCTCGACGATTTCGATGTTACCTTGCTGGTCTCGGGAGGTCGAAATGGTGGAGTACAGCACACCTGCCAATATCAAGATAAAGAAGAGCGGGATGAAAGTGAGTTTGATGCCGACGTTAAGGTCGCTCCAGGGATTTCGGGGTGTCGGGGACATGAGAGAGCAAAAGAAAGGGATTCGTGCTGCGGGAGCCGTATGGCCGTAGGTTAAATCAGATGTTGTTGTTGGTTCTCCAACGAAGTGACGAGATGATGAATGTCGAGAAGCACGCCAGGGCGGCGTTCAGAGCCGTAGAGAAAGAGACGGTCACTCTGCCAAGCATCTTCAGTGAGTTCCACCAAGTTGAGCGCCTGGGTGCAGCCCACAGCCAGATTCAAATGGGGATGGCGGAGGAACACGGCTTGGGGGAAGGTGTATTGGGTGGTGGGCTTTTCATTCATCAATAGCCAAGGATTGATGAGAGCTGCCATTTGGTTGTGAATATTGATCACCCCGAGCAATAATTCATGGGCATCGGGGATGGGGGCTGGCTGGCGCTCCAGGTTCACCACTTCTTGGATCCATTTGATCTCGATCCCCGCCGTGTAAGAACCGACTTCGATCAAGAGAAGGGTGCGGCTGGTGGCAGGGGCGCTTGGCGTTAGATTCCGTCGATGTGCGAGTTGCTCCGCTCTTTCGGCTAAAATGCGTTCAACCGCCTCTGGCGGAGGTTGAAAAGAGCTCTCTAATAAACGGCTGCTGGCATCCAATTGTTCGTGCACAGCATGCCAGTCGATATCACGTGTTTCAGTCATGGTGAGTCTAGCGAGCTTCGGCTAAAGTTTCTGGCATGGCGAGGAGGGAGCGAAATTCTCGGACGGTCAATCCCTGCCCAAGAGGGACGAGATCGTCCGCTTGTGCGTCAAGGAGGAGATCAAGAGCATTCTGGTAGTGCTTTTTGGCGTTGTGGCCTTGGCGTTCTTGCACCAGACCGAGATAATAATGTGCCAGAGCAAGATCGCGTTTGAGATATAAACTACGGCGAATTGACCGCTCAGCCGCCACCCATTCGCTTAGCTGATACAGGATCATCCCGTGGCAACAATGCCCTGCGGCGGAAAGGGGCTCGTTGAGCAAAAACGTATCGCAAGCTTGCAAAGCCTCAAGAAGAGCCCCGCGATCCGCAAGCTGCATGGCGGCTTCCAGGGGGTAAGACTGGGGGGGAGATTCTGCTGCTGCGTCAGGCTTCGGTAAAAAGCTCTCCGACAGAAATGGGGACGGCGATTCAGGGGTGGAGAAGCGGTCGCTGGCGACTTCGAGGGCGGGTAACGTGACCGGGAGTGGAGCCCATGCAGTTCGGGGAGGTGGATATGCCGGGGTGGAGATGGATTCTAGAATTTCGCTGCCCCCCGTGGGCCGTTGGTAAAGGATGGCCCCTTTCGTGTTCACCGTCCTGAACATTCGGAAAGTGTTCGTATGAGGTTCTGCGTGGCCGACGGCGAGCCAGCCTCCCGGGCTTAGGCTATCGTGAAACTGATGGGCTAATTTCTGGATGAAAGCCTGATCAAAATAGATCATCACATTTCGGCAAATGATCAGATCAAAGGCTGCGAGTCCTTCCGGTGAGTTGGGAAAGGGATCGGAGGCTAAGTTGTGGGATCGAAAGGTCACCCCAGATCGGCAGCGGTCCGTCAGACGCCACTTATTACCCTCTTGAGTAAAGCAGTGATGGAGAATCTGCGGAGGCATGCCGCGCAGTGCCCAGGGGTCATAGGCCCCGGCTTGAGCCACCCGCAAAAAACGGCGGTTAATGTCCGTGCCGAGAATCTGGATGGACCAGTCTTTAAACTGCATGCCCAACATCTCTCGAAGAAGAATAGCAATCGAGTAAGGTTCAGCTCCGATGGAACAGCCTGCACTCCAGATACGCAGTGTTTTGCTGGCGGCTTTACGTTGGAGAATGTCTGGAAAAACTGCGCTTTGAAGTGCCTGAAACATCTCCAGGTGACGAAAGAAAAAGGTCTCTCCAATGGTGAGTTCCTCCACGAGGGCGTCCAGATCGGAGGCGTTCGATTGGATGCGGCTTAATAGCACCCCGGCAGAGGGCCTGCTCTTCCCTTGACCAAAGACGCGCTCCAATGCGGCTGCGAACTCCGTCTCCCGACTGCTGTAGTAAGACAGTCCAGTGCGTTGGATGATCCAGTCTTTGAGGGGAAGAAACTGAGGGTCGCTCAGCCATTCCTGTGACTTGGGGGCAGCAATTATCACGCAGATTGCAAGGCTGGGGTGGGAGCGGTGATCAGTGTCAATCGGTCAAGTTCTCGAGCTCGGAGTTGCTCTATCCTCAAACGCTCGGCTTCGAGCAACAGCTTTTCAGGGTTGAGCAGAATGACGGGAGGTTCCTCAGGCAGGATGCTGTCCGCACAATCATTCAAGACGTGATCCTCTGGCACGGGGCTCAGGTCCCGGGTGCGATACGGCAGCAGTTCCAAGTCATTGCCTACAACCCACGCCAAGTTTTGACCGCAGATTCGAGTTATCACCAAGCGATCCGTTAAGCGCAGAGGCAGGTCTGAAGAATAGGGGGCTGGTAAGACAAGCTTTTCCAGCCGAATCACAGGCACCAGCGTGTGATTGATCGAGAGAAATCCCCTTAACAAGGGTGGTAACTCGGGAGGTGTAACGAGACGGGCTGAAGGAACCACTTCCTGCACATGCATGGCATCGAGCCCCAGACGGACATTCGCGACTGAAAAAGCGAGCAGGGATCGATTCATGGAGAGACAGCCTACCATGACCTCGCTTATTTTAACAGAGAGAAAATGGCACGGTGCCGAAGAAGGAATGTGCTTTTGTGCTTTAGTTTGGCATGACTTCGCTGAACATCTCCAGCATGAATGTCCGCACTGAAAAAGACAGCATGGGCGAGATGGAAGTGCCTGTAAACGCACTGTATGGAGCATCCACTCAAAGGGCGGTCTTAAACTTCCCCGTGAGCGGCCAGCCAGTGCCTTTGTCCGTGATTCATGCCTACGGATTGATCAAATGGGCGGCTGCTAAGGCACATGCGGAGCTGGGGTTGCTCTCGGCTGCTCGGGCCCAGCTCATCGAGCAGGCGGCACTTGAGGTGGCCGAAGGGCGTCTGGATGCTCACTTCGTGGTGGATGTTTACCAGACCGGCTCTGGGACGAGCACGAACATGAATGTCAATGAAGTGATTGCCCATCGCGCCTCCCAAATGGAAGGCCCCGCACAAGGTGAAGTGTCTATTCATCCGAATGACCATGTAAACATGGGGCAGTCATCCAACGATACCTTTCCAACCGCTCTCCATCTGGCTGTGGGGCTTGCGATGGCGAGGAACCTCCAACCTGCTCTCATGGGATTGGCCTCCAGCTTGAAAGTCAAAAGCCGTGAGTTTTGGGACGTGCTGAAAATCGGGCGCACGCATCTCATGGACGCGACACCCGTTAGGCTGGGACAAGAATTTCAAGGCTATGCACGCCAAGTGGAGTTGGCTGTGGAGCGAGTGAAAAAAGCGGTATCGGCGGTGCTGGAATTGCCCTTGGGGGGCACAGCCGTGGGCACAGGTCTGAATCGACATCCGGACTTTCCGGGGATAGTGATCACTTTATTGGCAGAAAAAACCAATCTGCCTTTCCGAGAAGCGGCAGATCACTTTGAAGCCCAAGCTGCTAAAGATGCCTTGGTTGAAGCCAGTGGCCAGATCAAGACCGTCGCTACCGGATTGTTCAAGATTGCCAACGATATTCGTTGGTTAGGGTCTGGACCTCAGTGTGCCATTGGCGAGATCTCCTTACCGGCGACACAGCCAGGAAGCAGCATCATGCCTGGGAAGGTGAATCCCGTCATGAGTGAAAGCCTCATGCAGGTCTGCGCTCGTGTGTTTGGGAATGATGCCACCGTGACGTGGTGTGCCGCCAATGGGAATTTTGAGCTCAACGTGATGATGCCCGCTCTGGGAGCAGCACTTCTGGAAAGCATCGCCCTACTTAGCAGGTCCGTGGCTCTGTTCGATGAGCGCTGCATTCGAGGCATCACCGCCAATGAGCAGCGGTGCGGTCAATTCATCGAACACAGCATGGCGTTGATCACGGGGCTCAATTCCAAAATTGGTTACGATCAGGCTTCGATCATTGCCAAAGAGAGCGCACGCACGGGAATCTCCGTGAGAAAACTCTGTCAAGAGCGCTTAGAAGATCTGGGAATCAGTCAGGAAGAACTCGATGAAGCGCTGGACCCAGCACGAATGTGTGCTCCTGATGCGTCCACAGTGGGAGCTAGCGGCGGATAAAAAGAGCGTGGTTTCCATGCGTCTGCCCTCGGTTGGTATTCGAATCTCTATTTTGTTTTTTTGATCATGGAAACCTCCTCGTCGGGTCCTGCATCGACTTTTGTTCCGATCCTCCCCGGCGACGGTGATGAACGTGTGCTGCATATCTTGGAATGCATCACGGATGGCCTTTACTGCTTTGATGCGGATTGGCGCTTCACCTTCATCAATGAAACAGGTAAACGAATTTTGTCGATGAATGGCGTCAATGCTGACGGTTTGATCGGTCAAAGTTACTGGGATGAGTTTCCTGAGACGCGTCAGACCCTCATCGGGCAGGAGTTTCAGCGAGCCGTGGCCGAGCAGATCTCCGTCGAGTTTGAGACCTTTTATCCACCTTGGAACCGCTGGTTTTCGATCCGAGCATATCCCATTCGCAGTGGTGGATTGGCGGTCTATTTCCAAGAGATAACCCAAGCTAAGGAGGCCGAGAGGGCTTTAAGAGAAAGCGAGGAACGTTATCGAACCTTATTCAACTCCATCGATGATGGCTTCTGTGTGATTGAAATGGTGTGGGATAAGCACGGCCAGCCTCAGGACTATCTTTTTCAAGAAATCAATCCTGCTTTCGAAACGCACACAGGTTTAAAAGATGCCGTGGGGAAAACCATGAAGGAACTCAATCCGGTGCACGAGGCGCATTGGTTTGAAATTTATGGGAAGGTGGCTCGGGAGCAAAAACCTCTACGTTTTTCACAGAGTTCAGAGTCTCTGAAACGCCAGTTTGACTTGTATGCCTTTCCGATCGGTTTGCCTCAAAAGTCACAGGTGGCGGTCATCTTTAAAGACGTGACGAATCGTCATCAGGCAGAGTTTGAAGTGAATCGATTGGACCAAGAAAAACGCGCGCGCGTGGCTGAACTAGAAACGCTCTTGGATGTGTTGCCCATTGGCATCGCTATCGCCAACGATCCCGAATGTCGGAATATTCGTATCAACAAAGTCTTTTCATCGATTTTGGAAGTGCCTCAAGGAGCGAATGCTTCCAAGACGGCTCCCGAGGGGGAGGCCCCAACCAACTTTCGTGTGACAGACGACTGGGGGAATGAGATTCCCAACGAAAAGCTTCCGATGCAGGTTGCCGCACGCGAGGGAATTGCCGTGCGTGATTGTGAGATCAATGTTGTGCATGCAGATGGCCGTGAGGTGCGGCTTCTGGAGTCCATCGCTCCTTTGTTTGACGAAGATGGTAAACCGAGGGGGAGTATTGGCGCATTTGTCGATATCACGGAGCGCCGTAAGCAAGAAAAGCGACAGAGTTTTTTAGTCGAGTTAGACGATGCGGTCCGACCCTTGGGCGATGCGGAAGAAATCGTCGCTATTTCTGCTCGTTTGTTAGGCGAGTATTTGCAAGTGAACCGCTGTGCGTACGCAGATATCGGCGAGGATCAGGACACGATGTCGATCACGGGAGATTACACCCGAGGGGTTCCCAGCATTGTGGGCCGTTTTACATTCACTCAGTTTGGCGAAGAGGTCTTACGCCTGATGCGTGCGGATCAGCCTTATGTGGTGGAGGATGTCGAGGTCTTGCCGTTGTCTGAGGCGGAGCTTGCAGTGTATCACGAGACTCAAATTCGTGCAGTCATCTGTGTTCCATTGCACAAAGAAGGTCGATTTGTCGGAGCGATGGCGGTCCATATGACGACTGCAAGACAGTGGACGGAAGATGAAGTTTCCTTGGTGCAGTTGGTGGCCAATCGCTGCTGGGAAGCGCTCCAGAGGGCGCAAATCACGCGGGTGCTGCAAGAGAGTGAAGAGCGATTTCGCCAGATTGCGGACATCATGCCTCAAGTCGTTTGGTTAGCTAACCCAGACGGTTATGTCAGCTATTACAACCGACGGTGGTATGAGTTGTCGGGTCGCCCGGATGGTGAAGTAGGTTCCATCAGTTGGCTTGCAGTGATGCATCCAGAGGATATCGAGCATTCGATCGACCGCTGGGCCCATTCCGTGCGCACCGGCGAAGATTATCAAACGCGCTACCGTTGGCGAGATCAGGCCACAGGCGCCTATCGATGGTATTTGGGCCGAGGTGTTCCGCTTCGTGATGAGCGAGGAGAGGTGATTCGCTGGTATGGTACGTCCACGGATATCGACGATGTGGTGCGTGCTGAGGAGTTGGCTCGTGAAGCTAAGGCCGAAGCAGAAAGAGCGAATCGAGCCAAAGACGAATTCCTTGCGGTCTTGTCGCATGAGTTACGTACACCGCTGACGCCCGTGCTCATGGCGGCGGAAGATTTGTGTGAGGATCCAGCCCTGCCTTCTCATGTGCACGATACCCTTTACATGATGCGCCGTAACATCATGATGGAGGCTCGTTTGATCGATGATTTGTTAGACCTCACTCGAATCATCCACGGCAAGCTGGCGCTAAGACTGCAAAAGACAGACGCGCATTCCTTGATCGCATTAGCCCTGGAGATTGTGAGAGATGAAGCCCAGGCGAAGGGATTGGTGATTGAAGTGAAGCTGTTGGCCCAACATGCTTGGCTGGAGTGTGATCCGTCACGTTTGCAGCAAGTGTTTTGGAACCTGCTCAAAAATGCGGTGAAGTTCACCCCTGCAAGGGGACGCATTTCCATCGTCTCCCGTAATGAAGGCGAGAGATTGCTCGTGGAGGTGACGGACGACGGCATCGGGATCGCTCCAGAAACGCTTCAGAAGATCTTTTTACCATTTGAACAAGCTGGTTTGGCCAATGATCACCGTTTCGGAGGATTGGGTTTAGGCTTGGCTATTTCCAAGGCTATCGTCGATATGCATGGAGGTGGTATCTTTGCAGAGAGCGCAGGCCAAGATTGCGGTGCAACTTTTCGTGTGGAGTTGCCGGTCGTTTCGTTTGATGGCGACTTTAGTAGGGACAGCGATCCCTCACAGGATACCTCGAAGGACAACAGATCTTCGGACTCCCTGCCGCTGCGACTGCTGTTGGTGGAGGATCATGAGCCGACCCTGACCGTTTTGGCCCGGCTTTTGAGACGCGCGGGACACCACGTGGATACCGCGAGCTTGGTGGCTGACGCTGAGAGATTAGCCAAAGGATCCGTCTATGATTTGGTGGTCAGTGATATCGGTTTACCCGACGGCACCGGTATCGACTTGATGCGCCGCTTGCGCGACCGACACGGCCTGCGCGGCATTGCCCTGACTGGCTATGGCATGGAAGAGGATCAACGCTTGGCTTATGAAGCGGGATTTGTAAATCACCTGACCAAACCCGTGGACTTTGCACAGCTCCGGCGGGTGCTTGCAGAAGCTGTGCGCTAAGAATTCTTTTCCACAAAAAGGCGCACTCCATCGGCGCACATCTGGGTCGAGTTAGCCATTTCATGAAGCCTCCAAGCTTCCTCCGAGAGCCCTACGGAGGTAGCCAAGGTCCGCTCAGTATCCTCATATTTTTCACGGAGCTGATCTTCGGTTAGGCCTTGTTGGACCCATTGCCGGACATTTTGGTGGACTTGCTCAACCCGGCCTTGGTAATGAAGAAGGTGCTTTTGGACATCCGTGATTTCTCCGAAATGGGTGAGAAAAAGCCGATCGAAATGACCTGCCAGAAGCCGATTCAAGGATGCGAGGTAGGCGGGAGGATCGAATTGGGGGGGAGCTGCGGTGACAGACAGATAGCCGCTTTGCTTCAACCGAAGCCCCGCGACATCTCCCGTAAAACAGGCGGAGCCAACGATAAAGGCCAGATGATGCCTGGCGTGCCCCGGTGTATCGCAGGCGACAATCTGCTGATCTCCGATGACTAGGCTTTCTCCATCCTTGAGGATCGTCACCTTTTCAGCAGGGGCAGGTAACATCTCTCCCCAGAGGCGGTCCATGGCATCACCATAAACCATGCGGGCACTTTCGACCAGACGGCTTGGATCGATAAGATGACGGGCCGCGTTCGTGTGACAATACACCTGGGCTCCCTGTTGCGCCCACCACCCGGCAGCACCTGCGTGGTCCAGATGGATGTGAGTGACTAAGACATGGCGCACACTTTCGAGACGGAACCCTAAGTTCGAGATGGCTTGGCAAAGTGTGGGTAAGGTTGAGCCTGGCCCTGTTTCGATCAGGGCCAATTCTCCCTGACTTTCTACCAGATAGGCAGCGATGAGCCCTGGAGTGTTCTGAAAATGCAGATCGAGCGTGTGAACGGTCATGATGTTAACATGGGGGAGTTTCCCAGGGGACGCCAAGTGAAGGTTTTCTGCTCTTGATGAAAAGGTGGTTTACGCACAAAGAAAGCAGATGCGTATCGCGATCTATTGTGGAGCTAATGGTGGGCATGATCCTCTCTATCGCCAAGCTGCTGCCGGTCTAGCAGCCCATTTGGCACGCCAGGGCATCGGACTCGTTTATGGCGGCGGAAATGTGGGCCTGATGGGGGTGATTGCTGATGCTGCTCTGGAGGCTGGAGGCAAGGTCATCGGGGTGATTCCTCAATCCCTCATGGAAAAAGAGTTGGGGCATGGCGGAGTGACTGAATTGCATGTCGTGCGCTCAATGCATGAGCGGAAGCAGATGATGGTGGACTTGAGCGACGGTTTTATCGCTCTTCCGGGGGGGTTTGGCACGCTCGATGAGTTGTTTGAAACCCTGACTTGGCTGCAACTTAGCTTCCACGGAAAACCTGTGGGTTTGTTCAATGTGAATGGCTTCTTCGATGGACTGCTCCAGTTCCTTGATCACATGGCCTCACAGGGGTTTTTGCGCCAAGTTCACCGGAATTGTGTCCTCGTTTCGGACAATCCCGATGATCTGTTGGCTCAAATGCGAGCGTTTCAGGCTCCAGACTTGGGCAAGTGGATCGAAACCATGGTGGCTGCGGAACGCTAAACAATGATCGGCTGTGTGACTTCCTTAGCGACCCACTGAGCATAAGCCGCACTGACCTGAGCGGCAGGGAGGGCCACGATCTCAGGCAGCTCGTAGGGGTGGAGTTCGCGTAAGCGTTTCTCCAGAGCAGGGTAGGTTCCCGCGGTCGTTTTAAAAATCGCCAGGACTTCGGCGTTGGTCTCTACAGCTCCCTGCCAGCGATAAATCGACTCTAGCTGAGGACACAAACTGACACATGCAGCCAGTTGCGATTCCACCAGCGCTGTGCCAGTTTGTCTCGCCTTTTCGACATCTGGAAACGTACTTAAAACCAGCAGAATTTCGGTCATAGCCGTCATTGTATGAGATCTGCCTTCCTAGACAAGCTGCTCAAACGCATGGACCGCCTGGAGCCCTCCGAGGTCCAGGGGGTTGTCGTTGAGTTGATCAAGGAAAAAGGCTTTCTCGAGAAAACTTTTCAGGCTCTCCAGGAGGGGGTCATTCTGCTGGATAACGAGCGGCGTGTCACCTACGTCAACCGGGCGGCTTGTCAGCTCTTCGGCTTGAAAGAAGAACAGGTGATCGGTCAAAAGATCACCCAAGGCCTGCGCGGACTGGATTGGACGGAACTGCTAAAACCCGGCACCGTGGTCAGTCGGGATTTGGAGACGTTTTACCCCGAAAATCGATTTCTAAACTTCTACATCACCAGCATTGATGATCACCAGCCGCTGGGATTCGTCATGCTCATTCGGGATGTGACGGAAACCCGCAAACGAACGGAGGAGCAGATCGAAAGCGAGCGGCTGAATGCTTTCACTCTTCTCGCAGCCGGGGTGGCTCATGAGTTGGGCAATCCTTTGAATTCGCTCACCATTCATCTGCAATTGCTGGAGCGGCGGTTGAAGAAAATGGGGAAGAGCTCCGACCCGCTACGTGAACATCTGGATGTCGCCACGGGAGAGATCAAGCGGATGGACCGCATCATCAGTCAATTTTTATCGGCCATTCGCCCTACGAAGCCGCAGCTCCAGCGCGTGCAGATCTCGGATCTGGTTCATGAGAGTCTACGTTTTTTAAAGCCAGATCTCGACCAGGCTGGGGTCAAGGTGCGGTTGGATCTTCGCACGGATATGCCCGCCATGCCTCTGGATGCTGACCAGATGAAGCAGGCGCTTTATAACCTCATTCGTAACGCTTGCCAAGCCATGCCCCAAGGCGGCACGCTGACGATCCAAGGCAGTTACACGGACTTCGAAGTTCACCTGAGTTTTGAAGATTCTGGTAAAGGCATCAGCCCAGAGCAGATGGGGAGATTGTTTCAGCCCTTCTCCACGACTCGGGCGACAGGCACAGGCTTGGGACTCCTGATTGTCAGACGGATCATTCGTGAACACGGTGGCGAGATCGATATCGAAAGCCGTGTGGGTAAGGGCACGCGCGTCAGCCTCTGGTTGCCTCTGATTGAGCGTAAAGTGCGGCTGTTGGAGGCGGGGACTGTTGACGAAATCAAACCTCCGTCATCTAGCAACTCGTGAGCGACATCGAACTAAAATGATCTATTCTGAGATACAAAATTTAACCCGGACGTTACTTTATGGTGATTGAACACTTTCCTGAAGTTCGGCAGCTCTCGGCGGCTGAAAAACTTATTTTTGTCAGCGAGCTCTGGGATGATTTGGCTGAGCACCCCAGTGAAGTTCCCGTCGAGCGGCACATCATTGCGGAGTTGGATCGTAGGATGGAGGATTTTCGCGACCATCCTGACAAATTTACAACTTGGGAAACCATTCAGCAAAAAGTCCTCGGGCGACAACTATGATGGATCTTATCTTTCTCCTGGGAGCTGATATTCAATCTGCGTTTAACCAGTTGAAAGAGCAGCAGGTGGGGCGGGGATACATCTTCATGCAATGTCTGGATGCAGCACTGACTTATCTACGCGGCCACCCAGAGATAGGTCTTCGCTACCAAACTCCGTATCGTCGTTTACTGATCAGCAAGTTCCCTTACGGCATCTTTTACGAAGTTCAGAGTCAGCGTGTTGTGCTTGTCGCCGTTATGGATCTTCGTCAAAATCCTCGCGTCATCCGTCAACATTTGTTTGGTAAATAGTCCCATGACCGATCCTGCGACCATCCTCATCGTCGATGATGAGAAACATACTCGAGACGGCCTCCGCCTTGCGTTGGAGGACGATTTCGATTGTTATGTTGCTTCAAACGCTGCTGAGGCGCTCGAACATCTCAAGCATGAGAATGTGGATGTGATGTTGACCGATCTTCGGTTAGGTGATGATGACGGGATGCGTTTACTAGAAACGGCTTTAGGCCTTCCTCACCCACCCGTATGCATCATGATGACAGCCTATGGTAGTGTGGATACGGCGGTGGAGGCCATGCGCCGCGGGGCCTACCACTTCGTCACAAAACCGTTGAATCTCGATGAGGTGGATTTGTTGGTGAAGCGGGCTTTGAAGAGCCGCAAACTCGAGCATGAGAACAAAGCGCTTAAACAACAGGTCGAGCAAAAGTATTCGATCGAAGGCATCTTGGGGAAAGCAGATACACTCAAACCCATTCTCGATACCATCCAGCAGGTGGCTCCCACGCGGGCGACTATCTTGATCGAAGGCGAGAGTGGAACGGGCAAAGAGTTGGTGGCCCGAGCCATCCACAATCTGAGTGGCCGCCCCAAAGCGAAGCTGGTGACGGTGCATTGCGCCGCTTTGTCCCCACAGATCTTGGAGAGTGAGCTTTTTGGCCATGAAAAAGGTGCGTTTACCGGCGCTCAAGAGCGGCGGATCGGCCGCTTTGAAATGGCCGATGGAGGCACCCTTTTCTTGGATGAGATCGGTGAGATCGACGCCAGCACTCAAGTGAAGCTCTTGCGTGCGCTTGGTGAACAAACTATTGAACGAGTGGGCGGGAGTAAGCCCATCAAAGTTGACGTTCGGGTGGTCGCCGCCACCAATCGGGACTTGGCCAAAATGGTGGAGGAAGGCAAGTTCAGGGAAGATCTTTATTGGCGTTTGCGTGTGGTGACAATTCACATGCCACCGCTGCGCAGCCGTAAAGGAGATATCCCCATCCTGGCCGAGCACTTCCTCAAAGATTTAGCCGCAGCAAATGGCAAGACGTACAAGCCGCTTGGCGAAGATGCATTGCCGCTGCTCATGACTTATGATTGGCCCGGCAATGTTCGTGAGCTACGTGCTGCCATTGAACATGGTGTGGTAATGAGCAACAGCAGCCGCGTGATGGCCAAACACCTGCCTGCCTATCTGTCTCAGCCTGGCGGGCTGGGCTGGCGGGTGCCCGTGTCCGTGTCCTTGCCTAGCAAGGGGGGGGACAAAACGCCTGACGAGCTTCCCAAAGCCGAGTTAGACATCCACGAGATGGAGAAGACCTTGATCCTCGAAGCCTTGGAAAGAGCAGGGAACAATCGCAGTGAGGCTGCTGAAAAGCTCAACATGAGTCGCCGCACTTTGCAGCGGAAGCTGAAGGAAATGGGCATGGTGCGGATGCATCGCAAGCGCACGCCTAAGTCTTGAGGGCAGCTTCTTCTTTGAGCAGCGGCAGCAGGACTCGGACGGTGGTGCCATGGCCCGCTTCGCTCTGGATTTTGATGGTGCCGTGGTGGCTCTTGACGATGCCCAGCGTGGCCGCCATGCCCAGACCGCGCCCGGTGAACTTGGTGGAAAAGAAGGGATCGAAAACCATCTGGAGAACCTCAGGCGTCATGCCGCGTCCGGTGTCAATGATATCCATATACAGATATGGCCCTGGGGCTGGAGCCGGTTCGACGTGGTTTTCTTGCAAGTCGGAGGACGTGCAGAGGGTCTTGCCAGTATGAAGATGAATGGTGCCCGCGCCCTCAGTGGCCTCCGAGGCATTGGTGAGGAGATTGATGAGTAGATGGCGCAGGCTTTCGCGGTCGGCGAGGATGTTCACGTCGAGCCCTTCATGCTGCCATTCCAGGAGGTGTGAGCCTGGGAGACAGCATTTCAGAGTCGGCATGGATTCCTCGATGAAACGTTTGATGTCTGTTTTCTCAAACTGGTGCAATCCGTGGCCGGTGCAGGTGAGGAGCACGCGGTTAAGCGCGGCCACACGCTGACTCTCTCGTAACACGCCATCCATAAAGTCCCGAGTCTGACCGGGAGGGGACTGCATACGAGCTAATTCAGCATAGCTGGTTAGGGCCTGGAGGATGTTATTGGAGTGATGGCAAACCCCATTGGCCAAGCGATGCAGGCTTTCATATTTCTGAGACTGGAGAAGTCGGTCTTTGAGCTTGGTCTGATGTTGTTCCGCGGTTTTGAGAGACGTGATGTCTTCGACAACGCTGAGAAGACCGATGGTTTGGTTTTGCTCGTCTTTGAGGGGGACCTTGCTTTCGTAGAAGTGGCGGGTTTTGCCGTCTTTGTCCGTCAGGGTCTTTTCAGCCAATAGGATTTTACGACCTTCTTCGACGACTTGATCATTGCCGTCTTCGGATTCGACCCAGGGAAGGGTTTCACTGGTGAGACCTCGGGCTTGCTCGGGACTGCCAAGCCCGGCGTAAGTGGCGAAGACCTGATTGCAGCCGAGAATACGAGAGTCACGATCCTTCCACACTACACCCACCGGAATCGTGTTGATGATCGTTTGTAACATGGCTTGGGATTCGCGCGCTTGGCGCTCCGCATTCTTGATGCGCTTGTTGATTCGAATGAGGATCAGCAGTAAGCCGCCGAGTAAAAGGGTGCTGCCTACCGTAGCTCCCAAGGTCCAGAGCAGCCAGGAAAGGTCGGTCTTCGGATTTCGGTCGTAAAGAAAGCCCTCCAGTTCGTAGTCAGGCGTCAGCATCCCCAGTCGGACGTAGGTGTCGCCGATGTGTCTCCAGCGGCCTTCATTCATGTGGCCGATCTCGATGAGCTCCGAGAACATCAGTCGCGCCATTTCATCAGCCTCAAAGAGCAGCGCTTCACGGCTGTAGGGGCAGTCGTAGCGATTTTTGATGATGCTGACCAGTTCCTCCCGATGACTCATGGCATAGTGCCAGCCCTTGAGGGAGGCATCGAGAAAGGCACGGACGCGAGCCGGATGCAGGGCAATCTCTTGGTCTGTGGTATAAAGACAGTCCCCGTAGAAATCCACGCCATAATCGCGAGGTTGGAGAAGACGGTAGGGGATGCCGACAGTGCGCAACTGGAAGGGTTCGTTGATGGTATAGGCTCCCATCCCAGCGATTTCACCGCTCAGCATTTTCTCCGGGCTGAACTCGTAGGGGATGGTCTTCACCGCGTCGGCCGCCAGCCCTTCGTTCTTAAACATGGCCAGAAGGGCAGGGGTATCTTCAGGAGAGACGGCGACGGTTTTGCCCGCCATTTGATGCGGCGTGTTGATGCCACTTTTCTCCGGCACCAGCAGGACCTCCGGGGAGTGCTGCAGGATGGCCGCTAGAGCGACGAGAGGTTTGCCCTCTTGTCGATGGATCAGCATTGAGGACAGGGCCACCGCATACTGACAGCGGCCCTTGGTCAGCTCATCGGCAAAGTGGGTTTCAGGTCCCCCTTCTACCAGAGTGACATCCAGCCCCGCTTCCTTATAAAAACCTTTTTCGACTGCTGCGTAGAAGCCTGCGAACTGAAAGGCGTGTTTCCACTTCAACTGCAAGACGACATGCTCTTGGGCCACTCCCGTCAGGGGACCAAACAAAAGCACCAGCGCAAGACCGGCAAAGAGGTGACGATGGAGTCGTAGAAGCTGGAAGTTGGGCACCATCACAGAGGTGCTTAAGCCTCACACCTTCCAGGGGATGAATCCAGCACATTTGTCAGGATCCATAGACTGTGGCAGAAATGATCCCTTCCTATGTCTTCTCGTTTTCTCATCATCGGCCAAGGGCTCGCGGGCACCGCCCTGGCATGGCGTCTGCACGAGCGCGGGCACCGCTTTTTGATCGTGGATCGCGACGAAGAACTGACTTCCTCCAAAGTGGCGGCGGGTTTAGTCACACCCGTCACGGGCATGCGCTTGAACCTAAATTGGCGCTATGACCAACTCTACCCGGAAGCAGTCGCCTTCTACCGCGCTCTTGAGCATCGGCTCCGCGAGGTATTTTACCATGAGGTTCCCATCGTTCGGCTGCTTCGCGATGAGAAAGCCGCCGCGCTTTGGGAAAAGCGGCGTCTGCAACCGGAAGTGGCTCCTTACGTCAATGACACGGTTTCGTCACCTCTGGTGGATGAAGCCATCTTTGCCAATCCCCATGGAGGCTTTCAACAGCAGCACTCGGGTTGGCTCGATACGGCGGCCTTCTTGAGCGCCAGCAAAGCCTACTTTCAGAGCGTAGGTGCATGGCAAGTTGGGGAGGTAACCGTGGATTCCTTGACCCCATCGGCATCATCGGTTTTATGGCAGGGGGATTCCTTCACCACGGCCATCTACTGCACCGGTTGGGAGGCAGCTCATCATCCCTGGTTTGACTGGGTGCCCTTTCAATCCGCACGCGGCACCGTCTTGAATGTGGCGGCTGATACGGGTGGCGAAACGCGCATCATCAATCGCGGCTGCTGGCTCCTTCCGCGAGCCGATGGCAGCCTGCGAGTCGGCCCCACCTATGAGCTGTCTTTCGATGATCCGAACAAGCCCTCCCCCGAAGCCGTGACTGGGCTGGAGACCAAACTTCAGGTCCTGCTGAAAAGCCCCTACACCATCACCGGCAGCCAAACTGGCGTTCGCCCCATCATCAAAGGCCATCACGCCCTCATTGGTCGCCATCCCGGCCGGCCGCGCGTCGCCTTCATGAACGGCCTCGGCTCCAAAGGCGTTCTCCGCGCTCCCTGGGTGGCCCGGCAGCTTACTGAGCATTTGCTAGATCGAGCGGCTATTGAGACGGGGATGGATCTGGCGGGGGATTGAAATCCCGAACGATTCTACGTAAGGAAATGAGGAGCTTTGGTCACTCGGGGGATGGGGATCGGCAAGAAAGGTTGGAACCACCGCCACCGCCACCGCCGGTGGCTGTTGCGAAGGCTTTGATATTGGCTAAACACGCAGCCTTGGCCTCACTTCAACCGCAACTGAAACATCCGCGAGTGCTTTGTGAGGGCACCGTCATGGGCCATTCTTGCCTGGCATCTTTTACTTTTTCTGCAAGCAATCGCCTAGTCTCCGAATCATAGCGAGGATGGCGAGCGCAAAAAGGTTTCTATCAGCGGCAATTCTGCGAGAATGAATGCAAGGATTTTTCTGAGCCGTATGCCGCCTGTCAGCCTCTCTTTTTCATCGCTTCCCAAGCCGCTGCGTGGGTACATCCTCACGGGCGGCCTTGTTTTCCTGGGGCTGATAGCTTTCATGTGCTGGCTGGCAGCACCCGCCGAGGCCCCGGCGAAAGCGGACGCTGCGGCAGCGGCGCGCAAGGTGGAGCCTCTGGAAACGCTGGCGCCTCTGCCCCGAACCACCAACGCTCTGACCGAGCTGCTACAGCTGGAAATCACACCTGCTGGCGATTCGAAGCCCGAGATCACCGAGCCAAAGCTCGAAGAGATCAGCCTCACCCGCAGGCTGGAGGACTACTACCTCACCGAGGTGTTGCTGGAAAACGTGCAGCTCGGCGGGGCCCTGTCCATCCTCAGAACGAAACTCCAAGAGACCGACTCCGAGCGCGCACTGGCGCTGCACAGACTGGCCGTCACCACACCCCCCGCCGCCATGAGCAGACGTGTCACCCTTTTCAGCCAGAGCATCCCCTACCTGACAGCGGTGCAAAACGTCGCAACCCAGGCAGGCTGCACCGTGGAGGTCACGGAGAACCGCATCACCCTGAAATTGCAGCCCGGCCCCTACCCGCAGACCGCCAGGAAGGGGGCCATGAAAGACCTGCTCTCCGGCCTTAGGGATGATGAAGGCCGCCCGCTGAGCGAAAGCAGTGAGGCAATCTCACGTTTAAGCACACTCGCCAGCCAGCTCGGCATTCACTTTGATCCCCAGGGAAACGCCAGCCTGACAGAGAACCAGTGGGCTGCCCTGCGCCAGATGCAGGATTACCAAAGCAGGCAGGCCAGCAACGCCCTGCCCACCTTTGCCCTTTACATCCTGCCCGCTGGCTTTCTGCCACCCAACCTGAATTCCGACCCCGCGGCTGTATTCAATCTGCTCGTCAATCTGCACCAGCTGGGCTACCCGCCCTACAGCCGACTACCTGAAGGCATGGACCCCACTGTGGCCTACCAGATCCTCATGCTCATCCGCCGGGGCGAGGCCATCGTCCTCACCCTCTTCGACATCCCCGCCACCGAAGGCGTGGCCGAGGTGGATCAAGAACCCGAGCCCGCAACCGCGTCACAGCCTCAAACGTCCGAAAGTAGTGGCATCAGTTACTCTTTGAGGGACTCAACGGGAATAGTAAGGGACAATGGGTTCTCTGTCTCCCGCCCTGGCAGTTCGATCTCCACCTCCGCTGATCTTGTGGCCAGCATGTTGACCAGCAACGGCGTCAGTATCACCGATCAAGCCGTCACCGTTGAGACACTCCTGGAGATACCAACTGCGACTGCCTCTGGTTCCGATCCTTAATCGACGCTCCCCAAAGAGATGCCAGGCAAAATGCGAATGTCTTTTCTCATCTGCACCTCGTGTTTCACCCGAGTCCCTAGCAGGTCTGGAAACCAAACTGCGCGCCCTCTTCCTGCGAGACTTCATCGTTAACGGCCACCAGACCGGTGTTCGCCCCATCATCAAAGGCCATCATGCCCTCATCGGCCGCCACCCGGGGCGTCCAAAGGCGTTCTCCGCGCCCCCTGGGTGGCCCGGCAGTTCGTCGAGCATCTGCTGGATGGAGCAGGTGTCGAGGCGGGTATGGATCTGGCGGGGGATTGATATTACAATTTGCTTAAGTCGTAGGGTGCTGAGTCCTTTACGTTGTGAGGTGAATCGAGTAATGAGGTCGTATGTTCCGAGGTATTCTTCTGGTAACCGTCCTTCTAGGGACTTCCTTTTTGTGGGCTCTTCCATTGCGGCCACCAGAACAGAGATTGATTGAGGTCCCCTCCATTGAGGTGAAAAAGGATGGCCCGACGGAGCGCGATTACCTTCTTACGGAAAAAGCCTGGGGAGAGCGCCGACTGCTCACCCCCGGGAAAGAGCGCTGGAAGAACACACCTTGGGGGGCTTCGGCAACGGCCTTGGTGGAATCAGCCCTGGAGTTGCAGGCCACCAGCACGGTGATAGTCCATCCGTTATGGCCTTTGGCGGATAGGTTTCGTCAGTTGCTCAAAGAAGGAGCCGATGATCCTCTCTTGCTGACGCTGGCTGCGAAGGCCTACTATGCGGAAAGGCAAAACTGGCGCGATAGCCGCGAATTACTGGAGCGTGTTTTGAACATGCCTGACCTACCGACAGCGGTGGAGGCGATGGCACTCAGCACACAGATCCCTCAGCTCATGAAGCAAGGGGCCGAATACCGTTATGTCCGTAGCCGACTGGTGGAGGTGATGATCAAAGCCCTTCACGACGGCACTTATGATGCAGGAGCAGAGGTGGTGTTGGTTCGACATCAAATAGCGGCGCTCATCCTGGTGGGAATCACCTTGCCTTCATATCTGACGCGCTGGCAAGACTCGGTGGACAGTAGTGCCTGGCCTGAGTGGGTGAAGCTGACGTTGCGCGGATTTGGCGAGATCGAGCTCGCTTGGTTGGAACGTTCTTCTGATTGGGCGGTTAAGGTCAAAGATGCGCAGTGGGAAGGCTTTGCCAGACATTTGTCAAAAGCCCGTGAGCATCTGGTCAAAGCCTGGCAAGCCTCGCCCGACCGGCCCGAAGCCGCCGCGCTGATGATCACAGTGACGATGGGTGAGTGTGAGGATTTTGATGAACTGCGGCTTTGGTTTGATCGTTCTATCCAGGCACAGTTTGATTACCAGCAGGCCTACAACAAGCTACTTTGGGCTTACCGCCCGCGTTGGTGCGGGAGTCATGAACTCATGCTCGGCTTTGGCCGAGCCTGTGCTGCGACCAAGCGGTTCGATACAGGAGTGCCGGCCCAAATGTTTTATGCAGCGATGGATGTGGCGGATGAAAACAATGATGCCTTTGAAGCCTTTGGTCGGGAGGGAGTGAGAGAACCGATTCGGGCGATGGCCAAGGGCTACTTGGAACAACCAGGCCTGCCCGCGCAATTGCAGCATTTCCGCCGTTCCACAGCTGCCTTGGGGGCCTGGCTGGTGGGGGATTATGCACTGGCGGATCAGGCTTTGACGGAGATTGGATCGCTCCACTACTGCACGATCGAATTTATGCATCAAATGCTCCTGCACGAGCCGCGCTTTCGAGGTGAGGTGGCGGCTGGCTCTGGAAAGTATGGATCGGAAGTTCAAAAGCTGGCGTTGATGCCCAAGACAACGGATGAAGCTCTGCGAGATCAATTGCTGGAAGACCTCGCGAAAGCCGACTTGTCTGAAGATGCGCGGGCTTATGTCGAGGAAACCGGTGAAGCCAGGAGCCTCCTGGAGCGACTGAATCAGGGAGAGTGGGTGAAAATCATTCCGCGTAAACATCTCAAAAGTTTCATCCAAACCGCCGGGAGATGGGAGGTATCGGAAGACGGAACACTGGTCGCTGTTGGAGACGATAGCACATGGTCAGCCTTAGCGATGGACATCCCCTTTGAGCATGACGTGGAGATGCGTTGTGAGATTGCTTTCGAGAATCCTCAGCACGCGGAGCTTTCTCCCAAAGGATACGGCTTCGGCACGCTGCTACGCTGGGCACCGCGTGTGGTTGGTGATGCCGAGGATGGGATTCGTTTTATGGCCTTCTCAGACCCTGGGAGTAATCGAGGGCAAGCCTTCCGTGTGAAGCCTGAACTGGGAACTCCTACGCAACCTTTTAGTCAGCAAGAATGGAATTCATTTCTTGTCCGGATTGCCAAGGATAAGGTGCACTACGAATTGAATGGTCAGATTATCGCCGAGCAGTATGCATTGGAAGACATGCATCTTACAGGCACCACAGGGAGAATCGGGTTTGTCTCCCATCGCTTGCCGTTTGATGCGAAGTTAAAGATTCGAAATATCCGGGTTCGAAAGTTTGTTATGGCTGATCCGCCTGCGGCACCTGCCAAATCAGAAGTCACCAAGAAACCCAAGCCTATCCTCACTCCGAGCGCCCCCCAATCACCTCCCGCCAGCAGTTCGATGCTCCGTTGGGATTACCTTTTGCTTGTGCTTGCCTTGATCGCCTTGGTTGGGACTCACTTCCTCCTGAAGTCCCGGCAATCTTGATGTTAAGATCGCTTCGTTTGGATTATAATACTCCCTCTGGAGGGCTGAATTAGTGAGTGCGCATGGGAAGTCGATTGATGGGTCGCGATCATTCGTCAAAAAGGTCTCTTATGCCTGATGGGTATATGTTTCATGCTCATTATCTATTTGGGGTAATATAAATTGGAAGGCACCAGTGGCCGCCAAGCTGTCCCCAACCCACTGCTTTTGCATGTCTATTCGCCCTCCTCGTCGTCAGTATCTTTGGATCTGGTTCTTTTGGCTCGCTTGTTTTTACAGCACTTGGGTTTGGCTGGTTTTTGGGCAGCAGAATTGGACGGCCGTGAAGGAGCACTGGCCGATCGCTCTCTCGATGGCGATGGGGAGTTATGTGGCGGGTTCTACCCCGATGGGAGGCGGGACGGTGGGGTTTCCCATCCTGGTGCTTTTGTTCGAATTACCCGCCAGCCTTGGGAGGGACTTCAGCTTTGCGGTGCAGTCCATCGGCATGACCAGTGCGAGCATTTTCATCTTGTGCCGACGTCAGCCTCTCGCTTGGTCCATGCTGAAAGGGGCAATTACCGGCTGTGCTTTGGCCTTGCCGCTGGGGATCCTGTGGGTGGCACCCGTGGTGCCGGATCTGTGGATCAAAATCGTTTTCGCGGTGATCTGGGCTAGTTTCGGAGTCTTGCATCTCTATCGCATTCGCGAGATCGCGTCCCATGATGGGATGACGGAGTTTGACGAGCGATGGGACTTCCGGGTCGGCCTAGTCACGGGGGCTTTAGCTGCCGCTTCGGTGACATCGGTGACTGGGGTGGGCATCGACATGGTTCTCTATGCCATGCTGGTCTTGCTATGCCGCGCGGATCTCAAGATCGCCATCCCGACTTCAGTGGTGATCATGGCCTTCGCATCGGTTTACGGCATCGTGTTTAAAAACCTATTCACTGGGGTGCAGCCAGGCGTGTATGAAAACTGGCTCGCGGCGGCGCCAGTCGTCGCCTTGGGGGCCCCATTGGGAGTATTTGTGGTTAATCTGATTGGCCGTAAACCAACGTTGCTTTTCGTGGCGATTCTCTGCGTGGGGCAGTTTGTCTGGACCTGCTACACGGAGAAGACAGCCTTGGGCACACTGGGGCTGGCGCTTTCGGTTTTAGCCGTTGGGGTGTGTTTACTCGGCTTTGAAAAGCTGCGCGCTTGGGGAGCTGTGCTGGTGGGTGAAGCCCAAGCGCGTCGCGCATCACTTCAAGACAGGGTTTCCGCAATACCTATCCAGAAAGGGGAAAGCTGACGGACCGCAGTCGAGTTTAAAAGTGTGGGGCGGAGACGGTGCCTTCTTCGATCTGGAGCTTTTTCCGGCGGACGATGTTGTCGGCGATGCTCAATACCATTTCTTCCAACAAGAGCCTCAGATGACTGCCTGAACGATAATCGGCTGGGGCGATGTGTTTCACTCGATCTGCCAGCGCGCTGAGTTGATAGCATTTACGGAAGCTGGAGCGGCTGGCTTCATCGGCATTGTAAACGGCGATGGCATGACCGCCGTAGCGTTTCATCAGGGTGAAGCAGGGGACATCGGTAGGGCCGTCGCCGATGTAGATCATGTTTTCAAAGGGGATGGGCCTCAGCTCGGGGTCCATGTGGTCGTTCACATCTTCATGAGGCTCCAGCATGCCTTTGTTGATGCGGAAAATGTATTGTGTCTTCGTGGTGTGGCTGATGACGCGTTTAGGGAAGCTGATGCGTCCGTCTTTATCCTGGCCGAATTCGCAACCGAAGATGCGCTTGACGAAGGGAGCCAGGGAACTGCCATCAAGGAGGATTTTCAGGCCGGAGGAAATGATGTAATGCTCGACCTTGATGCCTAACAAACGATGCTGACTGGTGAGGGTATTGTTCAACTCATTGAACACCTCAGGCACACCCTTGTAGTAACGGAGACGCGCACCCAGGACACGTAGATCGTCATTGGTGGGACGGTCCATCTCCAGGTAATCCAGCATGCACTTGAGATAGGCCAATTCACCGTCGTAACCTTCCTGATCGACCAATTCACGGCTCTTTTTCCAGAACTGGCCAGGATTGATGCCAAAATGGGGAAACAAGGTCTCGTCCTGCATGTAGGTCGGACTCAATGTTTGGTCGTAATCGTAAATGATGCCAATGGTGGTCTGGAGGGCGGCCATGAGGGGATTTGCAGTGACAGGCTGGAAAAGCAGACAAAGACGGTGATGCCGCGGGAGGCGAGTCTCAAACCTGGATCCCTTACCCCCCGAGGGTAATCCGTCAGTTCAAAGAGGCCAGAGCATCTTCGAGCATCGGGAAAGTGAACTGATAACCGAGGTCGGCGGCTTTGCTAGGGATCACCTTCTGGCTGGCGAGAAGCATTTCCTCGGCCATTTGCCCCATGAGAAGCTTGAGCATGAAGGCGGGGGCATGAAGAACCGCAGGGCGTCGCAGGCTGACTGCGAGCTGGCGTGTAAAGTTGTGATTCAGTTCCGGTGTCGGGGCGCTGAGATTCAAGGGACCCTGAACTTTTGGGTTCTCCAGAGCCCACAGCATCATCTTGACTTGATCTTCGAGATGAATCCAAGACATCCACTGCCTGCCAGATCCAAAATTGCCGCCCAACCCCAGACGGAATGCTCTGCGCATGGTTTGATAAGCCCCCCCCTCTCGGGCAAGGACCACACTGGTGCGCAGGTTCACGACCCGGGCTTTCCAACTCTCGGCCTGATTGGCCGCAGCTTCCCATTGCTCGCACAATTCGGCCAGGAAACCATCGCCTCTGGGCGTCGATTCGGTGAGGTCTGTGTCACCTCGGCTCCCGTAGTAGCCGATGCCTGAGGCGGATAAGACAACGGAGGGAAGGTTGGCGGGAGCCCAGGAGTTTTGAAGGTGGGCTATCAGTTGAGTGGTCAGATCGACACGACTCTTCCAAATGCGGGCTTTTTTGGAAGTGGTCCAGAGTCCCATGAGGGATTCTCCAGCGAGGTGAATCAAGGCATCCAAAGTGGTCTCAGGAAGCTGATGGGGCGCTTTGGACGGAACTTGAAGGGTTTGCGCAGCGTGTGGAACGGCCCTTTTGCTCCGACTGTAAGCGATCACCTCATGACCGCTTTCTGTGGCTAACTGGGTAAAAGTTCTCCCAATCAATCCTGTGGCCCCTGTAATTCCAATGCGCATGTCGCTATTCTACGAATGAAAAGGCCAAAAAATGTCTAAATTTATGATGGTTATTGTTTCCACCAATCCGGCGGTTTTTCCCAGGGAGTAGGGGGATCGGTGGGGGATTTGTCCGGTGGAGCTTCCTCGGCAGCCTGGATGATTTTATCTTCGGTGCTCTCAGACAGCTCCATGAGCAATCGGATGTGGGGCTCTGGGCGTGTGGCCCGGCGCCAGATCTGCCATGCCGCTGTGGCAAAGCAGCCCAACAAGAAAAAGAAAAAGCAGAGCGTGGCGATGACAAACCAATCCATCGCTGCGGTATTCGGCGCATGAACGATGACCTCCGGCCTCTGAAGAAAGACTGGAAAGGCCAAGATCGATTGCATGATCGCTCGTCAGGAGGGTTCGCTGAAGACCAATCGCATCGGGATCATGCTTGAGAAGCTAAACCCATGCTTGGCAAAAAACGTCTGGGACTCAGCACTGATCTTGTCGGTCAGAAGGGTGATGCGGCGGAAGTGCTTCTCGCGGGCGAAGTCGATGGCATACTGGAGCAAGCGGCCACCATAGCCCATACGACGGTGTTGAGGATGCACAATGACGTCTTCCATCAAGATCACGAGCCCTCCCTCCGCCGTGCTTATGGTAAACAGGAGGTTCACCATACCGATCACCATGTGATCCGTACGTAGCACAAAAATACGGCCGCGATTGGGCTGTTCCAAAATCAGCCGCAGGCCGTGTTCCTGTTTGTTTTTATCTGGGCGGAAGTCTGCCTCCTCACTGAATAAGGCAACCAGCAACTCAACGAGCTGAGGCATATCTTCAATGGTGGCCGGTTCGATTCTCGGCTCAGAGGTATGGGTGGACATCGGCTAAAATCTAGCTGGGGGTATGCCAACCGCAATCAGCGAATCTGTCAGGTTGCGGAGGAATCCTGTGGGAAATGGGGCGGAAAACATGGCAGAATGCCTGATTTCACCAAGAAACCAAGGTGTAAGGGCACGAATAAATTCTCACGCATGAAACACTGGACTTAAGAGCTGTTGATTATTATCTTATGCGAATAGCGTGGCGGCAGGGTTTTAGGTATGCTTTTCTAGTGTTTCTAGACTTCTAACTGCGACGTCTATACCCCTACCCAGTTTTCCTCCCGATGGGCTTTTCGTTCCGCAGCATGTTTCAGCCATCTCTTGATCCGCAAGGTCAAGCTGGGACTTCTGCTCCTGATGCGAGTGGCTGGGCAGGTGGTGGCATGGGTATGGATGCTAGCACTGCGCAGGCTCCGCCATTGAATGCTCAGTCGGCTTTTGCGACAGCAGGGCCCTTGTTTCGGACGCTTTCAGGAGAGTCCTTGCAAGCGGCTCCCGTGCAGGCTTCTCCTTTTGCTGTCCAGTCGGGAGGAATCGCGAATGCGCCCCTGACGGTGAGTGACGTGCTCCCCCAGCTTCCTCCAGAGCTTGCTCGCGTGAATGGATTGGCTCCTGATCAGCCGGTGGCCATTTCTGCTCAAGTGCTGGATGCCGCTCTTCGTAGTGGTCAGGCGGCCTTGCCCATCTTCGAGATTTACCGCGTCTGCCCCGCGCTGTTTTTGTCCCCCGTGTCCCCGCAAGATCCACGGTTGGTTCCGCTGCCTGCTTCCAAGCTGCCAAGATTGATTGCCAGTGCTCAGCAACCCATGAACGGAGAAGCGGCACCCGCAGCCCCATCCCCTGCATCGCCGTTTGGATTGGCGCAAACGACACCCGCAAGTCCCTTCGGAATGGCTGCGCCAACACAACCTCCTGCGGGAGAGATGCCGCAGGGCGGCGTGGGCACTTCTTTACCTCCCAGGCGCAACGGTCCTCCACCTCCGTTGGCGGATGTGCCGCGTGACGCAGCGCCATCCCTGTCTTTACCTGGAAATGCTGCGGCGCCTGCCCTCGGCCAGGGGATGCCTGTTTTCCCGACCAGCCCGTTTACTGTCAGTGCGGAGAGTGCACATCATGGAACTGCGGGAGGTGCGTCTCAGGCATCTCCATTCGCCGTCATGAAACCTGCTGAACCGCCAAGGGGGCCAGAACCGTTGGCGCTGCCTGCTTCCCCATTTTCGGTTCCGGCGGCTCAGGCCTTCGCTCCAGCCTCCCCATCCGCTTCTCCTTTCAGCGTGCCTTCGCCTGGGGCTGTGGCAGGGCTACCGGCATCTCCTTTCGCATCGCAGGGGGGCGCACCTGCACCGGTCGAGGGGCCTTCGGCATCGGGTCCGGCTCCATCTCCGCTAACCAGTTTGTTTGGGGCCAAGGCCGTGCCGACAGGCCAGCCTGCTCCTGATGCCCCGGCAAAGGCAGCAGGGACTTTTTTTTCGAGCTCGCTGGCAGGTGCTGGTACGGGTGGAGGGCCGACGGTGCGTGTCGGCCTAGCGGTTCTTTTGCGGGGTTACAGTGTGGCGGAACTCGGGTTTGACCCGGTCATGGTGCCGTCATGGATCATGACGAGTATTCCGGTGCCGACGGTGAAGCAGTGGGCTGAATCCCCCTCTCCGCTGGCCGAACTCGGTCTCCTGATCGATGGCATCAATGATGTAGGTTTCCGCAATGTTTTGAATCATGCAAAGCGTGATTTTCAGGTGCGCATTCCACCCGAGCAGGTCAATGCCGCCTTGGCAGGAAATGCTCCTCCCACGCTGCCGAATCTCGCCAGCTTGGGCCATTCTCCGGCATCGGCACCTGCCGCCCCGGTGATGCGGGTGGAACCTCCGGCACAACCCCAGGCTTTCGCGGCACCTCCCTCGTCTCCAGTGGAGGCACCTGCTCCTCAGGCGTCGTTATTTGCAACAGCAGGCCAATCTGAGGCACCGCCGCTCCCACCGAATCTCCCCGCCAGTGCGCCTGGGGCTCCGCTCTTCAGCACCCCGTCCCCGCCGCCGACCTTTGCCCCTGCGGCATCGGCGATGGCTCCCACTTTTCAACCCTCTGGGATGCCTGGATTTCCGACGGGTGCGGCGCCGATTACCAATCCCTTTGCTCAGTCCATTCCCTCGTCTTCGCCAACGGTGGAGCCTGTGGCTGAACCAGTGACTGAGGCTTTTCCTCCGTCGGCTGTGGAGCCCCCTCCTGCGACTCCTCAGTTTACTCCTCCCTTTACGGCTGCTTCGCCATTTCGTGCGCCTCTGAAGACCGAGGCTCCGTCTGAAGGATTCAGCAGTGCTGAACTCATGGGCGGCTTTACACAAGAAAGTGTGGCTCAAGTTCCCCCCGCCCCTGCGATCCCGGTAACCAATCCCTTCACAGGGAAAGCGGCGACAACCGTTGTGGATGTGCCCGAGGACGATGAGCCACCGCCTCTTCGCAAACAGCCTTTCATCCCGCCTACTTCAGAGTCTTCTAAGGAAGTTGCTCCCCAGAAACGCCGCACGGTCATTTCGCCACCGGGGACCTCGCGGTCGAGTGCCCGGCCGGCAAGTCCAGCTCTGGGTATCCAGTCCCATGAATCCAATCCGGATCAGATTCTCCTGCGTGCTCTTCTGGGCTCCGACGAGGACCTGACTCCGCAGCGGGTGGTGGAAATGGTCTGCTCGTTACCCGGCATTGCGGCTTGTGTTTGCCTGCATGGCGATCATGCCATCTCCCATGCTGGAGCTCATAAGCCTCAGGCGCGAGAGTTCCAAAAACAGGCCATAGACCTCGCGCATCACCTCCGGTCTCTTGCACCGTTGATTGGGATTGAAGGTGCGGAAACTTTTACGCTTACCTCGGGAGATCGCCTGATGACCTTCTGTTTTCCTGAAGGTGCCATTTTGGGTGTCTTGCACGATGCGGACCCATCCTTGGGACTTCGTGATAAGATAACCTTGATTGCACGCGAGCTTTCCCGAATGCTAGACTGAATTTAGCGTTCTTCTCATGCCTTCCATTCACCCCGATCAAAAGACGGTCAATTTTAAGATCGTCTATTGCGGCACGCCGTTGAGTGGTAAAACGGCGAATCTTCACCAGATCCACGCCAAGCTCGACCCACAGGGGCGGAGTGATCTCGTCAGCCTCTCAACCGCCCAGGACCGGACGCTGTTCTTTGACTTCCTCAGCGTAGAGAGCGCCGCAATCCCTGGATACAAGACCTCCTTTCATCTTTACACAGTGCCGGGACAGGTGACTTACAATGCGACCCTTCAGCTCGTTCTACGGCAGGCCGATGGGGTGGTGTTTGTCGCCGATAGCCAGCTTGATCGCCAACGCGATAACGTATTGGCTTTCCAGGCTTTGGAAGCCAATCTACGCCTCAATGGCAGTTCTCTTGATCGCTTGCCCCTGGTGCTCCAGTATAACAAGCGTGATCTCCCCAATGCAGCCCCTGTGGAGTATCTGGAGTTTCTCCTGAATAATCGACCTGTTCCATGGCTCAGTTTTGAAGCTGATGCCCGGGGGGGGCGGAATATTTTGGCGACGCTCAATGCCATTTCACAGGCTGTCTTGGCCCAGTTTCGGTCACAACATGGAAAGTCGGAGCGGCAGATGGCTGCGGTTTCCTAATTTCAGTATCGTCAAACCCTTCTCGTTTTCATTTTGATTTCCGCACTCATTCATCCTGATGGGCATGTCACTCCCTTGAGTGGGACCTTGTCCACAGATCCGGTTAGCGTCGCGGCCCTCGCGCATGCGGTGCATGCTGCTGGGAATGAGTTGGCGATTCGTGTGGGGGTGGCACCCGTGCAGTGGGTGACACTGCGAGGCATTCGGAGTTGTTTGAGCCTTCTTCTGGTCGAGCAGGGGGTATTGATCCTTGAGCACGATGACAATGCGCCCCCCCATCAGATTCAAGCCCTGGCTAAATCGGCCGTCGCTCAGCTCGCCGCGGTTTCGAGCCCGCAGGCGGTAGCGCCGCCACCTCTGGCTTCCTCTCCTTTCAGTTTGGCAGATGCGCTGCACGCGACGGCTCCATGAAGATCGCGTTGATCCGGCGTCAATATTCAGCCACGGGAGGAGCGGAGTTATACCTCCAGCGCTTGATTTCAGGCCTCGTTGCAGGTCAGCATGAGGTGCATCTGTATGCGGAGCACTGGGAGGGGAGCCCGGAAGCCGTGACTCTGCATCGCGTGCCTATGAAAGCTCCACGCTCTCTGCGGCCTGTCCGATTCGCTGAAACCGTCGCCAGGATGATGGCTCCTCTCGACTTCGACGTCGTTTTTAGTCTGGAGCGGACGGTATCGCAGGATGTTTATCGGGCGGGCGATGGTGTGCACAAAGTCTGGTTGGACCAGCGGCGGCAATACGCTTCCTGGTGGCGGCGTCCGTTTGTGGGCTTGGGGGCATTTCACAGCAACATGATGGCGCTGGAGCGGCGCACCTTTGATCCGATTTTAACCCGCCACATCATCGTGAACTCAGAGATGGTGAAGCGAGAAATCATTCGTGAATTTGGCTTCCCAGCAGAACGCATTCACTTGATCCGTAATGGTATCAATCCAGGACGTTTTCAGGGGGTGGATCGCGCCAAGGCCCGTCAACGATTCGGTCTTCAGGACACAGATTTTACACTGCTCTTCGTTGGGTCGGGTTGGGAGCGAAAAGGACTGAACTTTCTGCTCAAACTCATGGAGCGGTTGGGACCTAAAGAGCCGCAGGTAAAGCTGCTGGTGGTAGGAAAAGGCAAGCTCAGAGGTCCTGTGCCCGCCAACGTGATCCTGGCGGGCCCGGTGCGTGAGGTCGAGGAGGCCTACGCTGCTGCGGATCTGCTCACCTTTTTGCCGATCTATGAGCCCAGCTCCAATGTGGTGCCGGAGGCACTTGCCAGTGGCTTACCTGTGATCACCAGTGGTTATAACGGCGCGGCCGAATGGCTCACTGAAGGAGTGAATGGTCACGTGCTAAAGCATCCTGAGGATACAGATGCCTTGGAGAAGGCGGTCCGCTTCTGGATGACACGCCCCGAAGCTCGACCCGTCTCTTGCACCCACGCAATGGACTTGGACACCAATGTCCGTGACACATTGCGCGTGCTGGAGCTTGCGGCATTGGAGAAGCGTCAGTTCACTCCACCTTCGCCTGTTGAATAAAATTCAGGACCTCGGCGAAAGCATCGTCGTCAGTGTTGGCCATGTCATGAGCCACGGAACCATGATCGCGATCTTGGATCATCTTGACCGTTAGCTTGGAATGTCCCGCGTGGCGCAGGGCGGCGGCTAGCAATTCATTTTCTTCGGCTCTCATGGCCATGTCTTTCTCTGCGTAAAGAATGAGCATGGGAGGCGCGTCTTTACGGACGTGATAGAGAGGTGAGGCTGCATCCGCAATGATCTGGTCTTTCGGTAATCCACGTTCGATGCGGATGGTGAAGTGCGTGAGTGTTTGTCCTGCGACGGGGACGATCCCCGCGATGTGACTGATGTCAGAGCCTGATGCTTTCAGATACTGATCATCCATGCTCACCATCAGGGTGAGGTAAGCTCCTGCAGAATGTCCGCCCAGGAAGACGCGATTCATAGCCCCACCATACTCGGCAATGTGCTTCTCAACCCAGGCAAAGGCGGCAGCGGAGTCTTCAAGATAAGCTGGGTAAGTCGCGTGGGGGCTCAGACGGTAATTCACGACCGCCATGGCGATGCCTTGCTCAGCAAAGTGGCGTGCAATCGGGGGCTGCTGCTTTCCATCCTTGCTGCCCGCGGTAAGCCCGCCGCCATGGAGCCAAACCAAGGTGGGGAAGTCTTTGACACCGGTGGGTAAGTAAAGATCCAGCTTGCAGCGTTCCGTCTCATAAGGCGTGAGTTGGTCTCCGTGCTTATAGGACAGGTCCGAGACGATCTTGATTTCAGGAGACTGGGCCTGGACTGTCGCCGTGACGAGGAGGAAGCTGGTAAGAAGACGAAGGGCAAACATGAGAAGAGAAAGACGGAAAGCATGGGAACTTCCTGTCGCAACTCTGACGTTTTCAGCGCATGAAACCGAGTGCAGACTCGCTCCCTCTTTCGTGAAGCCGTTTCTCAGGATCATGATGCCATGGCTGAGATCTATCGACTCTGCATTGAAGGTGCGGATTGGATGCCGACAAAAGCTCAAGCAGCAGCCGATTTCCATCGTGATTCAGCGGGGGAAAGGCAGTTCGTGGTCGAGATCGAAAAGGAGGTGTTGGGTTTCATTTCCGTTTGGGAGCCCGATGCTTTCATTCATCTACTCTTTGTTCACCCTCGCTATCAAGGAGTGGGCGTCGGCACCCTTCTGTTGGAGGGATTGATTCAACACGTGTCTCCGCCTTGGCGACTGAAGTGCGTCTGTGCCAACCGTCGGGCACGTGAGTTTTATCAGAAAAGGGGGTGGCGATGGCTAGAGCAGGGGCTGAGCGAGGGCGATCCCTATGATTTGCTGGAATTTGGCTGCGCAGGGTGACATTCTCGTCGCAAAGAACCTGACACAATCTGACAACGTCTTTGCAACGAACGCGGGCTGTGCTTGTCTGACGTCTTCCATGCCTAACTTTGCCTACCAAGCCACCGATGCCGCAGGCCGCGATGTGTCAGGAACCATCGAGGCACCGGATCGTGCCTCGGCGACCCGGCAGCTGAATGGGAAGGGCTTGCAGCCTTTCAAGATCAGCGAAGCTGCGGGTAAAGGGGTGATCAAAAGCAGCAGTCAGAAGAAAACCTCGGCTCAGACGGTGGACGAGGATGCTCCCATCAAACTGAGCAACGGGCAAATTCAGCTTTTTACTGAGGAACTGGCGGAACTGCTTGAGGCAGGGATGCGTCTGGAGGCCGCCTTGAAACTCATGGAAGGCAAAGGCACGACAGGGACTCACAGCCGGATTGCCCGTCGCTTAGGGAATATGATTCGTGAAGGGCATCCCTTTAGCAGTGCTCTGCGCAGGGCATCCCCTTCATTTGGTGAGTTGTATTGTTCAGTCGCAGCAGCAGGTGAGGCGGGCGGGTCCTTGGCAGAGGCTATGCGTCGGCAGGCTCTGTATCTTGCCAGTGTGAGGGAGATGCGTAGCCAAGTCGCGGTCGCACTCATTTACCCTGGATTCCTTTTTGTGTCAGCCATTGGTGTGACGGTGCTTTTCACGACTTTCCTGATCCCGCGTCTGAGCATGATGATGTCGCGCATGAAGGGTGGCGTGCCGAAGGGAATCCAGATCGTCATGGCCATCTCGGATTTTACCCGTAACTACTGGTGGCTGATTCTCGCTGTGATTGCCTTGATGGCGCTCAGCTTTGGCGTGTGGATGCGTTCTAAAACCGGCCGTCCCGTTTGGGATAAAACCCGATTGCGGGTGCCTTTGATTGGCAACGTGCTCCTGACCAGCTTCCACACGCAGTTCCTGGAAACACTCGCCAGTTTGTCCGGCGGTGGCCTGCCCTTGTTGAAGGGGCTGGAGCTAGCGTCACGAGTCTCCACGAATCTCTATGTGCAAAAACAGCTCGAACATGTGATCGCCAGTGTTCGTGATGGTGCTTCGCTTTCGCGGGGGCTTGAGAAGACGGAGCTGTTCCCACTGAAGCTTTTGGAGATGGTGCGAATCGGTGAGCATACGGGTGATCTGAGTGGCACGCTGCGCCGCACAGCCGACCGCTGTGGTCGTGAACTCAGCAAGAGCCTGGAAAAGGTGATGGCTTTGCTGCAACCCGTGATCATTCTTGTCATGGCGGCCCTTGTCGGCGTCATGGCTTACATGATGATTTCCGTCATTTTCCAGACTGTGTCTGCTTTGAAATCACGCGGTTGAGAAATCCGCGACTACGCGCCACTAAAGACGAACGTTTTCCCCTCTTCGGCACTCCAACCCCACAGATGCTGCTGCATCCTTTCGAACCTAACCATCTATGAAAATTAGCCTTGTCACCCTACAGAACCGCCGCTCCACGCTGTCGAAGTCTCCTCTTCACGCCGCCTTCACACTGATGGAAATGATGTTGGTGCTGGCTATCATTGCGTTGCTGATTGCTATTGGAGCCGTGACCTTGGGTGAAGTGGACGAGAACGCCAAATTCACGGCAGCGGATGCTCAGATGAATACGGTGAAGACGGCGATCCAACAGTACAAGACGCTGAATCGGAGCCTGCCTAGTAAACTCGAAGATCTTGTAACACCTCCAGGGAATGCCCGGGTGAAACGGAAGCTCATTGAAGAAAACGGTATCCTCGATCCCTGGGGAACGAAGTTTCAATACCGGACACCCGGCAAGAACGGTAAGGCCTATGAGATCTACTCCTGGGGTCCCGATAAGAAAGAGGGTAACGATGATGTCTCCGCTGATTAATCGGGCCTAACTAAAGATGCTGGTCGACGTCATGAAACTCACGCCTTACCATATCAAGCGCGCGGGTTTCACGATGCTTGAGATTGTTGTGGTCTTAAGCATCATGGTGCTGGTGATCGGTATCGGGTTTGCCAGCTTCGCGGTTTTGGATGACCAAGACCCCTTTGAGCAACCGGCTCAGAAACTGACTCAAATGTCCAGATTTGCGATTCATGCGTCGGTGTTGCAGCAGCGGGCCATGACCATCGCATTTGATAAAAAGGGGTTCGAAATCCTCGGCTCAACGGTGCCTGAGGGGTCTTATTATGCAGTGCCTTCAGGCATGAAGGTGCTGATCCATCGTATGGGAGGCCGAAATTGGGAAAAAGCTGAAGGCCATTTTTGGCGTTTCGGAGAACAAGGAATCTGTGAGCCCATCAAGGTTCGATTTGAGTCTCCAGCGGGTTTTCGCGAACTCAAATTTCATCCTCTAACAGGTACTTCGGTGGACTAACCATGAAAACGTTTCGTGATCAAATCCATGCCACCCGACGTCGCGCGGGTTTGACCCTCCTGGAGATCGTCTTGGCTCTGGCGGTTTTTAGTATTGCGGCTCTGGCTCTCGTTGGCACGATCAATCAAATCGCTGATGCGGGCACGGAGTCCCAGCAACTTTTGGAGATCGAGCAGAGTTTGGAATCACTCATCGATGAATACGGTAAGATGCCCCAGATCCGTGAGATGGATGAGCAAATCAAACCAGGTGCGGATGGGGTGGCTTATCGGGTTTTGATTGAGCAGGTGAAGGATCTGCAAAATCAGGACGGACGGTTCTTACAGAATACCTTTCGAGTTTTGGTGGTGGCGCGTTGGGACGATGGCAGCGGTCCCTTTGAGCTTCAGGCGGAGACTTATCGCTACGCAGGGGCCTTCCTGCCGGTGAATTGAGGTTTTAAAGTCATGAACGTGCACCTCTCCAAACAACCCTCTTCGGCGGCAGGATTTACACTCCTCGAGATCGTCGTTGCGTTGGGAGCCTTTGTTTTGCTTTTAGGTGGTATCTTCGCCATCGCGAATGGCACCATGGAGCTGGGCAACGATCTCGCTGCTGTGCAGGATCGCTCTTTGATCCGGCAAAACTTCATTTCGTTCTTGCGTCGATCTTTTCGTAGCTTGCCAGGGGAAGCGGAAATTCGCTTGTCCGTTCAAGCGCGTGGTAGCAACTACGTGCCGACTCTGAATTTTGTGAACGGGGGTTCATCCTTTACGCCAGGTTCAGCGCTGCCTCCAGATACGAGTGTGGATCTCTTTGCCGAGGAACGACCTGGCGGTTATCTACGAGTCGCCTTGAGAGTGCTGGATGACCGTCAAACCAACGCTATTCGGACGAATCAGACTGTGCGTTATACGCGTGATCAGGAGGTGATTCCGCTGCTCGATAATGTCAGCCAATTTGAATGGAGATTTTATGATGCGGCCAGCAATCGCTGGGAAAACAATTGGAAGCAGCCCCGACGTCCAATGCTCGCCGAGATGACTTTGAAGTTGGATGATGGGTTCGAGACACGCGCGGTCTTTTGGATTCCTCCTGTGTTGCCAAACCCGATTTCTGGGGCGGCTCTGCAACCGAATGGATTGCCCAACAATCCGGTGCCGAATCCGGATGGAACCGTGCCGCCCCCTGAAACTCCCCCAGACGGTCAACCGCTGCCAGAAACTCAATAGTGATGATGTCTCTAACCCAACCTAGCCTTCAGCCGTCTTCTCGCCGTATGGGTGAGCGGGGGGCTGCACTTTTGGCTGTGCTATGGGTCATTGCTCTATTGATTGGCCTGGTCGCGGCAACCTCCATGCTGCTGATGCAAGATGTGGAACTGGCTGCGGTGAAGCGTCAAGTTTTTCGCGCTCGGATGCTTGCTGAAGCTGGGTTGGCGATTGCCATGAACCCGGACATTAAGCCTGATGATCCGTTACTGCGGCGTCGGGTGGCCGAGGATGAAGGTTTCATTGTGGAGATGACCGGGGAGGATGGGATGCTCAATCCGAATGTACTTTTGCAGCGGGAGGATCGAGAGACTTTGCGCCGCATTTTTCTTTATTGGGGGCTCAATGTTCAACAAGCCAATATCTTGATTGATCGGCTGTTAGACTGGGTGGATACCGATGACTTTAGTCGCGTCCAAGGGGGTGAAAGTAAGTTGTATGGACGCACTGGGATGCCCTTCAATCGCCCCTTTCGATCCATTGAAGAGATGGCCATGGTCAGTGGCATGGAACTTGTGGAAGAGCTTTATCCTAATTGGCGCAATTGGTTCAGCGTTTACGCCAGTGGCACTTTGGATGTGAACGAAGCTGAGCCCGAGATCGTGGCTGCGGTGACGGGGGCCGATATTCGCTTCGCTCAGAATCTGCGGGCTCAGCGTGTCGGTCGGGATGGCATTCTGAACACTGAGGATGATAACCCGATGCCTGACTTGCAGAGTGCTCTCGCCATCTTGGGCATACCTGGAGACCCCCAGGTGATGGCTTCGATTCTATCGGTGCAGAGCAGCACTCGGAGAATTTTGGTCAAAGTGCAGGTGGGAGATTTACAGCGCCAGACGGCCGCCGTTGTGCGCGGAGCGATCGGGCAGGGAACGACGGCAATTCTCTGGATGGGAGAACGTTGAACTGCCTCATGTGGTGGCCTTCATAAGGCCGATGGGCTTGGCCTTGAAGTTAGGAAAGAGGCGATGCTCCTGCTCATGGTCCAGGCCGAGGCTGCCACGCAAGACCTCCGCGAACACGTGCCGATAATCGGTTTCCATCACCAGTCCACCCGGGCCTGGTGTGTTAAGATTGACATCATCATCAGCTTGGATGGGCCAGTCTCCAAGGACGTGCCCGCCATGCACACGGTCACCCAATGCCATCAAAGCAAAACCACGCCCGTGATCGGTGCCTAACGAAGCATTCTCATAAACTCGCCGCCCGAATTCGGTCGTAATCATGACGGTGTAGCGGGAACGGTGATCTTTTAAATCCAGTTCTAAAGCTGCGAGGCCTTGGGCCAGAATTTGAATTTGTTCGGCTTGCTGGCCGCTGCTGTTGCCTTGAAAAAAATGCGTGTCCCAGCCGCCTAGATCAATGCAGGCAATCTTTAGTCCCAATCGAGCTTTCACCAGCCGGGCAATTTCACGTAGCCCGCTGCCGAAGGGCGATTTGGGATAGTCTGCCCCATAAGCGGGGGTATCATTGCCATGCTGCAAGGAGGCCACACGACGAAACAGAGTCAATGTCTCGATACCCCGCTGGCCTAACAAACTCACGTCAGCTCCGTAGAGTTGATTTAACGCCGTGATGACCGGTTCATTTTTGCCAGCGGGCGTGCGGATGCTGATATCCTCAATGTGTTCCAGCACACTGGCGGAAGGAGCGCCTCTCAGGGATTCCGGCAAGGTGGTGCCGATGGCGATGGCGGAAAGCGGCGAAGCAGAGATGGTCGGCTGGAGTCTGAGAAAACGCCCCAGCCAGCCTCCTCCTGCAGGAATGCCTAGCATGGAGTCTCCATGTTCCATCTGGTCCTGGCATTCAAAATGAGAGCCGCTGGTGTTATCCGCGCCCACGGATTGCACGGCGCCCAGCCTGCCTTCTTTGAATGCGGCCTCCAGCGGTTTCATAGCCGGGTGAAGGCCGTAGTGTTCGTTCACACGAATGGCGCATTCAGAACCGGTTCCTGGAGCTTTGATAGCCAATGACGGGCGTAGGTGGTAGTAGCGGTCATCCGCATAAGGAACCCACAGATTGAGCGTGTCTGCACCCCCTCGGAGGAAGACATGGATCAGAGTATGGCTCTCCTCCTCCATCTTTGAAGCAGAGACGGCAAAAGCGAGTTTGGATAACAGGGCGCGTCGGGTGAGGGAGGACATGAGAGTCAGCAGCGTTGGAAGGCTGGACTTGCGAGAATCAGGCCGATGGTGGTTGGCAAGCTGGTTTCGGCCGACCCGATCGCAGACGATTCGGCTGACGTAGGACTGCGGCCGACGAAATGCGCGAACCACTTTTGGGGGGACAAGGGACTGTCAGCCTGAGTCAAGGCTCGGCTTAAGGGTTTGAGATCCACTGTTGCACCGGGTTGCCGGTTAGCCGTCAGGGCTAGAGCCAGATTCCAGCGCCACATGAGCGTGCCCATCCAAGGTAGATCATCATCGGGATAACCGTCGGCCGTGGGATACTGGAAGAGTCCGTGGCCCATGCGTTGGAGCGGTTCGAGAATGGGTTTCTCGGCCTGGGTATCAGCGGCGAGGGCTCGCAGCGCTGAAACCATGAATTTGAAAGGTCTTTTGATGAGTTGACCGCCGCTGGCCATGAATTCTTCCGACTGAAGGATGACTCGGAGCAGGCTGCGGATGTCTCCTTGGGTGCGAATGAATTCGTCACGCACTTTATCCACCAGCGACTCAGGAGGCGTCAAACTCACGAATCGGCGGCAAAGTTTTTGAGCGATGTAACGAGCCGTGCTCGGATGGGCGCAAACGATGTCGATGAGCGCATCTAAGTCTTGAGGCCCTCCTCTGGCTGCGATGACATGGCCGAGCACCTTTTTCTCACCGTCATCATGCCAGTCCTTGCGGAAATAGGCGCTGCTTTGATCGAGAGCGAAAAGTCGTTTGATGTCAAAGGTCCAACCGGTGAGACAGCGTGCGGCTTCACGCACATCTTCCTGGGTGTAACCGCCATGTACACCCAAGGTGTGGAGTTCCATCAGTTCCCGAGCATAATTTTCGTTAGGCTGATCTTGAGTGCCACGGCGCACTTTGTTCGTGCGGCCATCCAAGTAAACGAGCATCGCCGGAGACTTCGCTGAAGCTCGGATGAGGTCGCTGAAGCGGCCTAGCGCATGTTTACGGATGACGTCTCGATCATCGCTGGGTTTCAGGTAAATGCAGTCTCCTTTTTCGAGGTCTATGTTGAGATGGTCGGTCCAAAACTCCACCATCACTTCGTAAAGTTGGCGACGGCTGTAAATGGCACGTAGCAAAGCGTGACGTGTTAGTTCGTCTCGCAGGACTGGTTTACGGAATTCATACGCATCCCCGGCGCTGAAGTAGAGGGATTCGAAGCGTTCGGCTCTCAGGTCGCAGGCTGTGTCCGTGATCGAGTCGGGCTGGAGTTGTTCTTCGATCCAAGCCTGGCGCCCCATGTTTTTTAGGCGGTTCAAGTCACCTGGCCAAGGTCCAAAAGCGGCCCGTGAAAGCAGATGAAAGTCGGGGTCAATCTCGGCATTCTCCGGCGCGACTAGCTTTTCAGGCACATCTTCCCCTAGCCACTTTCGATTGACGACGGTCGTGAGACGTTCGCATCCGGTTAAGGAAGCTCCGCCACTCGCAAGGGCGGCAGATTTGAGCAAGTCGCGGCGGCCCAGTTTCATCGTGATGGCAGAGGTTCAGTGGAAAGTGATTCAGCGGCACTGGCGGGAGCGGGGGCCAACTGCGGGGCCGTGATGAACCAGGAGCGGATGACAATGCCCCAACCGGCGATGGCGATGGTGGGAAGGAGGACGACCCAGCCGACGACGGGCAACAACGCACAGAGGATCAAAACCAAGCCGCCCTGTTTCGTCTGCCGCCAAGGCTCCTGCGTCGGCCACAGGCGTTCTCCCAAGAGCGAGGCAATGCCTCCGGCCCCTGAGAATCCCCAAGCGATGAGGAGACCACCTGTGAGCACAGCAAAAGCTCCCATTTTAGGCAGCTTCGACAAGAGAGTGATGAGAACGACATTGCCCAGCAAGGGAGCGAGTCCGAGCAGGAAACATTTCAGAAGACCCCGTCGAGCAGCTTCTTTGTGACGTTGGGCCGCTTCGGGCCATAGGCCATGAGCGAGTAGCCATAATGCTGGGAGGGCGATCACAAAACCGGCTGCGATGAGCAACCACATCAAGACGGTGGAGAAGAGCATAGGTGTGAGGAAAAATGCCTGACTCCTGGCCAAACGCGGGACGGTGAAAATCGGTAACAGACTTTTTCTGTGTGGCGGAATTTGCGAAGCTTGCAGGCTTAAGGCGCGTTATGAAGCGTCTCTTGTCATGAAATTGCTATGCACCTTCTTCTTCGCTACTCTCACCCTCGCCTCGGCAGAACAGGTGGGTCCATGGAATCTGGACAAGCTCAAACAAGCTCCCAAGATGCAGTGGTTGGATCAAAAGGCCCCGGTGCAATCGCTCTTGTATGAAGGGGAGGAATTCGAGGGGAACCCGACGGAGGTTTTTGCGTTTTATGCCTCTCCGATCACTCTGAGAGAGGCCAAACCTGGCACGAAGTTTCCTGGGGTGGTTTTGATTCACGGGGGCGGAGGCACTGCGTTCGCAGATTGGGCCTACTTATGGGCTAAGCGTGGCTATGCGGCGATCGCGATGGATTTAGCAGGATCTCGCCCTCCTGAACCTGTCTATGATGCGAAGACGGGAGCGCCGACAGGACATCAGTCGGATTCTAAACTGCGCACTCGATTGGCTAAGGGTGGGCCCTTTCATGGACATGAGGAGAAGTTTGATAGCATAGGCGGCACTACGTCGGATGACTGGCCTTTCCACGCCGCTGCGAGTGTCATCCGCGCGCATTCCCTCTTGCGCTCTTTCCCTGAAGTGGAGGCGGATCACACCGCAGTGACCGGTATCAGTTGGGGAGGCTATACGACTTGCCTCGTCGCTTCGTTGGATGATCGTTTTAAAGCGGCAGTGCCTGTGTATGGCTGTGGATTTTTGTTTGAAGGCGAATCGGTGCAAAAGCCTGCGATCGATAAGCTGGGAGACCGTCGTGCGGACTGGATTCGGGAATACGATCCTTCCAGCCTTCTGCCGCGTTGTCAGGTTCCCATCCTTTTTGTGAATGGGACCAATGACATTCATTACCCGCTGGATAGTTACATGAAGAGTTTCAATGCGGTGCCGGGCGAGAAGCAGATTCGTATCCAGGTGAAGATGTCTCACGGACACCCTCCGGGCTGGGCTCCCAAGGAGATCGGATTATTCATTGACTCCAAGTGTCGCGGCGGGGTGCCTCTTGCAGTTCCAGGCAAACCTGAACGGGTAGGAGAACAGGTGGTGGTTAGCTATTCTTCCAGCTCACCGATTAAAAGTGCCCAGCTTCATTACACCACAGATGGAGATTTGAGATCGAAACGGAATTGGCAAAGCCTGGAAGCGACCGTATCCGAAGGCAAGGTGACTGCTCCTCAGCCACCCGCAGAAGCGAACACTTGGTTCGTCTCTCTCACCGATGAGCGGGGAGCCATGGTGACCACGACGGTCCAGTTCCAGCCCTGACTTCAGGGTTGGGGGACCGACGAATCATCCCCCGGATTCCACCAAGAATTCAGGATTTGCCGCAGGCGCTTGACCTCTTCGGGGTGAGTGCCTGCGAGGTTGTTTTTTTCTTCGGGATCTTCCACGACGTTGTAGAGAGCGACTTCGTTCAGGTAGTTTCCCCAAGCAGGTTTGCCCTGATGCCTATGCGGGATCAGCAGTTTCAAAGCGCCTTGCCGGACCCAACGATAGGCAATGTCTTGAGATGGCTGACCCAAGGCACTGGCGTCGCCCGGATAGATCTCTCCATACACAGGCTTGTCTTCGAGCGTGGGGGTGCCGAGTGCCGCTTTCCATAGGCTATGGCCCGGGAGATTCGAGATGGCTGCGGGGTGACCAATCGCTTCCAAAACCGTGGGCAGGAGATCCACACTGCTGACGAGTTGCTCATGCGTGGCTGGTTTGATGTGGCCATCCCAACGGAAAAGGATGGGGGTGCGCAATCCGTCTTCGAACGGTGAATACTTGCTCTCTTCGGTGTGAGCGAATTCTACGGGGCGCTTTTTCTCACGCTGGGTGCTGGGTGTCCAGCCGTTGTCAGAGAGGAAGACGATCAAAGTATTTGAGGCAAGCCCACGTGACTCGATCATTTCCATCAATAGCCCGACGGTATCATCAAACTGGCTCACGGAGGCGAGGTAAGGGATGCGATGTTCTGGGATGCCTTTGCCCTGATAAAGATCATAGTAACGCTGAGGGGAGTCGTGGGGCTGGTGCGGCAGAAAAGGTGCATACCAGATGAAAAAAGGCTGATCCGGTTTTTGGCGATCCAAGAAGTCCGCAATGGGCTGCATGGTTTCGCGGCCAATCTGCAAGCCGTGATCGCCATTGCCATGGGCAGCGAGTTCGCCTCCCTTCAGCACACGGTTGCCTCCGTATTCCTGTCCTGGACGTGGCTGAAACAGGGTCATGCCTTCGGTGAAACCCGCGTTGGAGAAATGTCCCTCCCAAAATTTACCCGTCTGCAACGAGCGATAACGCAGCTCTCCAAGCGTGCGGGGCAGGGTGGGCTGCTTTCGAATGAGATTGAAGGCCGGGCTTCGTGTCAGCTCGTATTCGGCACGCGATGTCATTTTGTTAAAACCGCTGTTGCCAGGGGGCGGGTGATTGTAGGTGAGGCCGCTTTGATGAGGGTAGCGGCCGGTCAGCATCACACCGAGAGAGGGGCTGCAGAGACTCGTGGTGACGTAGCCGTTGACGAAGCGAGCGGATTGGGATGCCAGTTTGTCGAGATGAGGGGTCTGAGCCTCACGGCTTCCCATAAAACCGAAATCTCGGTAGGTGTGATCGTCAGCGATAATGTAAACAATGTTAGGCTGTGCCGAAAGATCGTAAATGCTCAGTGATAGGAGCCAGAAAAGGATCAAGAAACGCATGCCTATGAAAACTGCGTGGCTGGGCCATCTCGTTCAGTCTTTGCGTTTCCGTTTATCAGATTTTGCGGCGCTGGCGGTATTGACCAGGAGTTTCGTCATGACGTTTGCGGAAGGCTTCAGCCATGTATTGCGGATGGGTGAAGCCGGCGCGTTCGGCAATGGCATCGAGAGTGAGATCCGTCTGAGTGAGTAAGCGCTCGACAAGGCCAAAACGGATGCGGTTGATCTCTTCTCCTGGAGAACGGCCGATTTGCTGTTTCATGCGCCGCTCCAGTGAACTGCGAGACAAAGCGGCAGCTCTCGCCACATCATTCACACTGATGTTCTCGGTCGCATGTTGGCGGATAAACGTGAGGGCTCTGGCAAGCCGAGGATCTTCCACCGCCACGATATCGGAAGATTGGCGAATCACAAAATCGCCGGCCGGGATCAAGGTGCGCTGGGGAGGGCGCTGACCTGTGAGCATCCACTCATGCAGCATCTTGGAGGCGGTATAACCAACCGCTTGTCCGCGGAGTTGAACGCTGGAAAGTGGAGGCCAAGCCGTTTCACAGAGGAGCTTGTCATTTTCAGCCCCAACCACAGCGACTTCTTCGGGCACGGAGATTCCCGCCCGCCGAGCGGCATCGAGCAGCCAAAAGCCGAGCTGATCGTTGCTGGCAAAGACACCCACTGGCTTCTCTAAAGAGGCTAGCCAATCTCCAAGAGCTTTTTGATGTTCATCCCAGCGCGGCCGTTGACTGGTGGAAAAGGCTTCAAACACCGGGCATTCGAATCCCTCCGCACAGACGGTTTCCGTGAAACGCTGAATCCTCTCCCGAAAGAAGTCGAGCGTTGGGTCCAGATAGGCGGCAAAACGCTGAAAGCCGCGACTGCGGAGATGCACGGCCACGCGCACTCCGATCTCACTGTTGTCCATGCCCACGAAGGGGAAGGGCTGATCGGGAGAGGAGTCACGCAGTTCGATGACAGGCAAGCCGGTGGCTTTAAGGCGCTGAAGCATGGCGGCATCACCCGTGCGGGCGAGGATGCCATCTCCAGGCCATTGCTCCAGCCAAGCAGGATAACTGGAAAGTAGGTCACGAGGTTCCAGATAGAGTGACCAAGGGCCATGCTCTGCCACATAGCGCCTCACTCCGGCGACGATGTCTTGACCGTAAGAGCGAGATGTGTCCACCAGCATCGCCACCTGGAGGATCTTGGTGGTCATGCAGGCTGGCTGATTTTGGTGAAACTGAGATCTGGAACCCATGCCTCCATGGCTAAACAAGCAGCCCCTAGCGCTCCTGCTTCGTCGCCTAAGCTTGAAGGAACGATGGTTGGCTGCATTTGTGCGAGCGCCGGGTTTAATCTCACCGTCTGACGGACGATTTCCCGGCAAAAGCGCTCTCCTAAGGCGGTGAGAGGACCATGGAGAAAATAACTCTTGGCATCTAGCAGCAGATGGAGCAGCCCCATCACTCGACCAAAGTCAGTGGCGATTTCGTGCCAGACCTCACTCTCGTCTGTGGCAAAGGCTTGGAAAGCTGTGTGAAGGTCTTTAGGCAGCGGCGCATGGTGGGCCGAATGGGTCAGGCGTCGCCAAACGGCAGGTGCACTGAGTTCATCATGCACTTCGGCACCACGAGAATCGAGAGGCCAAGGCCAGCGCCCAATCTCGCCAGCCGCATGATGCCCGCCTTGAACCAGCTGCCCATTCTTCATGATGGCCACGCCGAAGCCTCGACGAGGTCCCAGGATGACATAGTCGTCGAGCTGGCGCCCCCCTCCGAACCAGCGTTCAGCGAGAGCAATGGCGCGAAGGTTGTTTTCCAGGGTAATATTGACACGGCCAGGAAAACGGGCGCGCATGTCTTGGACGATGGGGATGCGACGCCAATCGGGAATGAAGGAATAGTGGACCGCAATGCCTTCCGTGGGGGACACTAAACCGGGCACCCCAAATCCCAGAGATAGCATCTCGCCGCTGCCAATCTGGCTGAGATCATTGACGGCTCTTGCGATTTCATCCAGAACGGTGCGTGTATCCACGCGGTGAGGAAGCGGCCGCGCGACGGCCGCTCTTTGCTGACCAGCAAAGTCCACCCGCACCGCCTGCACTCGCTCCGCATTGAACTCTACCCCACAGAACCAACCGACATTTTCGTTGAGATGCAGCCTGCGTTGGGGGCGACCCATGGGACCCTGCTCAAGGCCGGACTCATGAACATAACCCATGGCAGTGAGATGATCGACATAGATACCCACGGTGGAGGGCGACAGTCCCATCAACTTGGCCAAACCACTGCGTGACACCGCATGCTGCCCCCTGAGCTGGAGCAGAATAGCGGCGAGAAGCTGAGTCTGGTCGGCGGGCTTGGTGCGCATGAGATACGGACGTCTGTGTTCGAGTTAAAACCAGCGGGCGGCTTATTCTGCACTGTCCAAGCCGGATTTTACATATTTTGACATCGCATAAAGAACTTTCGCTAAAGTTTCGCCTCATGGCTCTACTTTTGATCGCATTTAGGCCGAAGGCGTCAGCATAGGCGACCACGCTTCCATGGCCAAGCTGGCGGCACCGAGCGCACCCGCTTCATCTCCGAGTTCGGAGGGTAAGACCTGAGGCGGGATGGGCTTCAGGCTGGGCATGAGCAGGCAGGCCTGGTCAGAAATGGACTGGCAGAATGCAGAGCCTAAAGCGGTCAGTGGACCATGAAGAAAGTAGGCCTCGGCATCCAGGATGAAATGAAGCTGGCCAATGACTTGCGCATAGTCATGGATCACTGCCGACCAAGCAGGCGATGAGCGAGCATCCAAATTCAGCAGAGCCTTGCGGAGATCTTCGGGCAACCGGCTGCGCTGACTCATTCCGCTCAATCTTCGCCACACCGCCGGTGCTGTCATGGCGTCATGAACCTCGCCCTTCTGCTCCCCTGTTTGCCAAGGCCAACGGCCGATTTCACCCGCAGCATAATGACGCCCTCGGAGTAACTTGCCTTGATTCACGATGGCGATGCCAAACCCACTGCGTGGGCCCAGGATGACGTAGTCGTCCATCTGCTTGCCTGCACCGAACCAGCGTTCAGCTAGGGCAATGGTGCGCAGATTATTTTCCACTGTTACAGGCACCTGAAAGCGTTTTTGAAGGCGGTGCTGGATGGGGATCTGGGTCCAACCGGAAATAAAAGCATAGTCCAGGGCGAGGCCCTGAATCGGGTCCACCACTCCAGGAGCGCCCACGCCTATGCCAAGCAGAGGATGACCAGTTCGCCGATTCAAGGTGGCCAAAGTCGTGGTGATGCGAGACATCACCTCCCGGGCATCGGCCTCGGGAGGCAAAGGCGAGGATTCCGCTGTGAGTACTTCTCCCGAGAAGGCGACTTGAGCGATCTGGATGCGGTCTGCATTGAACTCGATTCCGGCAAACCAACCTGCCTCAGCAACGGTGCTCAGGGTGCGTTTGGGGCGGCCCATCTTACCTTGTTCCAAGCCAGATTCCTTCAGCAAGCCTGATTCGATCAGGTGATCCACGTAGAAACCCGCTGTGGTGGGCGAGAGACTCATCAGATCCGCCAAGGTCTTTCGTGAAGTGGCCTGCCCACTGCGGATGTGCAGGACCGCTTCGGCGAGTTTATGGCGGGTTTCTTCAGGACTTCTCATGGTGTAGGAGCCCCGTCATCATGGCGGGAGGAGTGGAGGCGGACAAGGCTCAATTGATTTTCTCGGTTCGCCTAGATCATGTATTCCATCATGATCGGGCTTTCGATGGTTTGGCTGGAGAGTCCCAGGAGGGTTTCGGCCACTCGCTTGGCTTGTCCTCGCAGTTCGGGAACTGCGACTGTCTCCCACAGCGTGCCACGCAGCAGCGGGCCCAGGGCCAGCAGAAGATGGGAGCGTTCTCCTGAGGGTGTGACGGCGGTATGATCAACGTTCGCCGCGACTCCCATATCCAGCGCATCGGGGCGAATCAGACCTCGCTGAAGGAGGTTTTGCAAAAGTGGAGAAGACGTGCGTGTAAAGCGGGTTTGAGGTCCGGTGGCATTGACGACGAGATCACCTGTTAGGCAATGATCAGCTGTCGTGTGGACCTGAATCTGGTTTCCATGGCTTTCCACTAGGGTGACCGTTGCCGCATGCACTTGGAGTTGCCCTGTGAGCTGAGCACTTGTGAGTTGGGCATGGATTTCCGGGGCGATGCGGTGTCGCAAGACATTCCAGCGTGCGGCCTGTTTTCGAATGAACTCTGTTTTTTCTTCGGTCGAGAAGCCCTCCCAAATTCTCTGGGTGTGAGGCCGTAACCGATCCACGATGATGGCAGGGTTAGCACCTCGCTCGCGCAGGTGGGCGCAGTGCGTTTCCATCAAGTGGGTCAATCCCTCCAAACCTAATCGGGATAGATCCTCATCAGCCGGAGGGAAGTCAGGGTAGTCAATGCCACGAAAGTGGGACTGCGGCAGCCAACCGTGGCGTGAAACGGCATGAATGACTCCCTGCCAGCCGAGTGTGCGCAGCGTGAGCACCGCATCCACGGCCGTTAGACCAGTGCCCAGCAGGATGACGCTGCCACCTTGGGCTGGAAGTTGCCGGTGCCATGCTTGCCAAGGATTGGCCACCCATGCGGGATGTTCCGTTAGACTTTCAGCTCCAGGCAGGGAGGCTGGTGTTTCGTTGCCACAAGCGAGAACGATTTTATCCGCCAGAATGGAAGGTCCATGACGGAAGTGTAGACATGCTCCTTGGGGCTGGGTTTCGACATCCACGGCTTCATCGTGGATGAGTTCGACTTGGACAGATGTCAGTCCATTCGGAACCTCCAGGTAGTGAAGAAGCAGTGAGCGCAAATAGTCGCCATAGATCTGGCGAGGAATAAACTTCTCCCGCAATTCTCGATCCGGAACCGCATCGAAATCCATGCGGGTGCGCAGCCATTGCAAGAGGTGATCGGGCAGATCTGGAAAGGCAGACATGTTCCGCGCAGCTACATTTAACAGATGTTCAGGGCGTGTGGTGCTGTAAGCCACGCCCCGGCCGAGAGCGCCAGCTTGGATCAGGGTGAGGCGCATGGGTTCCTTGGCCAAGCGAGCCAGATTAACCGCCGTCATGACACCGCTGAAGCCGCCGCCAATGATGGCCACGTGATGAATGCGTGAAGGCGTGCTCATGTGTTTTACGCGTTAACTGGAATTTGTGCTTGTTAACACGTGCAGTCTAGTCACATATTGCAATATTGGAATAAATAATCGCAATGAACGAATGCAGCTTGGTTATACTGCCCGAAATCGCGTCGTCAAACATCGTGGCAGCTTGTGCTAAGGTGGATGGACAAAGACGCTTTTGCTCCTCTTTATTCCAATATTGCAATAAAAAGCTGTATCATCCGTTAATCCTCACTCTCTGTCGCTTCAATCACCATGAATCCACCAGTCATACGCACTCCTGAACGCCGGGCTGAGATCGCTTGGTTCTCGGCTTTATGCGGAGACGATTACGAGTATTTGGGTGTGCCTGACGGTCGCTTGCGCAGCAATTATGAGCATTGCGGGAGTCTCGTGAAGCGCGCCGACGAGCATGGCTTCCAAAACATCCTCCTGCCGTCAGGATGGATTGTAGGGCAGGATGCGCTCACCTTTGCAGCGGCCATGGCACCTCAAACACGGCAGATCAATCAACTCGTAGCCCTGCGGATGGGGGAAGTTTGGCCGCCCATGCTGGCAAGAGCGATTGCCACCGTGGATCACATAGCTCAGGGGCGCCTCTGCCTGAACATCATTTCCTCCGACATGCCAGGGCAAAAGGAGAGCAATGAAGTGCGCTATGCGCGCAGCAGCGAAATCATTCAAATCCTGCAAAAGCTCTGGACGACGGATGGACCGTTCGAGTGGAAAGGTGCGCACTATCAGTTTTCCCTGCCGAACTGCGAAGCGGCTAAGCCCTATCAACAGAACGGCGGGCCGCTGCTTTACTTTGGGGGTATTTCACCCATCGCTCAGGATCTATGTGCCAAACATTGTGATGTTTTCTTGATGTGGCCAGAGACCGAAGATCGGTTGGCGGAGACGATGCGGGGTATGTCTGAAAAAGCGGCCTCCTACGGGCGCACCCTGGATTTTGGGTTACGCATTCATGTCATCGTTCGCGAGACGGAAGCTGAGGCTCGTGCAGCGGCGGATAAACTGATTTCAAAACTCGATTTAGAGAAAGGCCAAGAGATCAAAAATCGATCCATGGATAGCCAGAGTGCAGGGGTTTTGAGGCAAGATGAGCTTCGCTCGAAGAGCAAAGATCTTTTCATTGAGGATCATGTCTGGTCAGGCATCGGGCTCGCGCGCAGCGGCTGCGGAAGCGCCATTGTAGGAGATCCCGATCAGGTCTTGGCGAAGCTCAACCGCTACATGGACATGGGCATGCGTGCCTTCATCTTGAGCGGTTATCCTCACCTGGATGAGTGCGATCTTTTTGCCCGATATGTCTTGCCAAAACTGCCGACTTGTCGGCTGAATGAAGTCCAAAGTCGGCGGGTTTCGAACCCTGCGACTCCTCTTACCACGGCTCCCCGTCATTGATTTTATGTCTGCCCCTGTTCGTTTTGCCCTCGCAGGTTTCGGTGCCTGGGGGAAGCTTCATGCTCAGTCCATTGCTGGTAACCCCGACACCAAGATCGTTGCGATCACCGCTCCCTCCGAGGCTTCGCGGATTGAGGCTCAGTCGCTTTACCCCGAAGCTCAGATCTTCGCGGACGCAGTCGAGATGATCGCTCAAATAGACTTTGATATTCTCGATATTGTGACTCCGAGTTACACGCATCGGGAGATCGCGGTCGCGGCGATGAGCCGAGGCAAACATGTGCTTTTGGAAAAGCCCATGGCCATCACTTTGGAAGACTGTAAAGCGATCGTGGCTGCTGCTCGTGAGTATGGCGTGCATCTGGCGGTAGGACATGAACTCCGGCTTTCTTCTCAATGGGGGGAGATCAAGAAGATCATTGAGCGTGGCACCATTGGGGATCCCCAGTATGTGCTCGTCGAATTATTGCGGAAGCCTTATCGGCTGGGCGCTAGCGGCTGGCGCTATGATCAGAGTCGAGTGGGGAGTTGGGTCTTGGAGGAACCAATCCACTTTTTTGATCTGGCTCGCTGGTATCTTGAAGGCAGCGGCGATCCCGTGGAGCTGTATGCTTATGGCAATTCACGCGATCCTTCGCGGCCCGAACTCTTCGATAACTTCAGTGCCATGTTCAAGTATGCCAACGGCAGTTATGCAGTGGTTTCCCAGACGCTCGCTGCTTTTGAGCATCATCAGACGGTCAAAGTCAGTGGCACGAAAGGAGCTCTGTGGGCTGGCTGGAGTGGAGCCTTGGATCGGACCCTGGAGCCGAGTTATTTCCTCAAAGTGTTCGACGGCGAAAATCTGGAGGAAGTGAAAATCGAAAAGCACAGTGGAGAGGTCTTCGAGCTCCGAGAGGAGATCGCTCAATGTGTGGAAATGGTCCGCACAGGCAAAGCTCCGATCGCGACCGGGCAAGACGGTTTGTGGTCGGCTGGGCTATGCCTGGTTGCCGAGGAATCCATTCGCCAAAAGCAACCGCTTCCTGTCGGTGAGTTGTTGAAGTTTTAACCCAACCTAAAGTATGACAACGCGCCGTAGTTTCATGACGTCTGCTTCTGTCGCTGCTGTTTCAGCAGCGACTCATGCCTTTGCGGCTCCTTCGGATGGAGATATTAAAATCGCTCTGATCGGCTGTGGCGGCCGGGGAACAGGGGCTTGTAATCAGGCCCTCAGTGCAGGTTCGACTGTCAAGCTGGTGGCCTTAGTGGACCCCCTGGAGGGGAAGGCTCAAGCCGCCTTGGACATCTTGAAACAAAAGCATGAGGGGCAGATTGATGTGTCGCCCGACCAAGTCTTTACCGATTTTCAAGACTACAAGAAAGCCTTTGATTTGGCGGATGTGGTCTTGATCACGACGCCACCGGGGCCACGGCCTTTCTTATTTGAGCAGGCGATCAAGGCGGGTAAACATGTCTTCATGGAAAAGCCTGTCGCCACAGATGCGGCGGGTGTTCGGCGTGTCTTAGCTGCAGCACAGGTTGCCAAGGAAAAGAAGCTGAATGTCTGTGTGGGATTTCAGCGTCGTTATGATCCGGGTTACATGGATGTGATCCAGCGCATTCACAACGGTGAAATCGGTGATCTCGTTCATGGTCGTGTTTATTGGAATGGCACCTCTCGCCCAGGCTTCCCTCGTGAACCGGGGGAAAGTGAACTGCATTACCAGATTCGTAACTGGTATTTCTTCACTTGGATGAGTGGTGACCACATCCTCGAGCAGCACTGCCATAATCTGGATGTAGCCAACTGGGTGATGCAGGGCAAAATGCCGATCAAAGCCGTGGGGCACGGAGGGCGTGAGGTGCGCAAAGCGCGCGAGAACGGCACCATCTTCGATCATCACACGGTTGAATTTGAGTATGAAAACGGCATGCGTATTCTCAGCCAGTGCTGCCAGATCGGCGGCAAATGCGCACGCGATGTGAGTGAACATTTTCATGGCACCAAAGGAGTGGCAGACCTGGGCAACGGAGGAAAATTCAGCATCAATGGTCAGCCTCCTGGCGGGAAGCGTAGTCGCACCAAGGAAGACCCGTATCAACTGGAGCACGATGCCTTCTTTGAAAACATCCGCACGGGCAAGGTGCGGATTGATGCCGAATACGCTGCTCACAGCACCCTGATGGGTGTCATGGGGCGAATGGCGAGTTACACGGGGCAAGTCATCACCTGGGCACAAGCGCTGAACTCCCAAGAAATCCTGGTGCCCGATGACCTCACTTGGCAGACCGAACCGCCCGTGAAGCCAGATGCTGATGGATGGTATCCTGTGGCGATTCCAGGCACGACTCTGCCGATCTGATAAATATGAGGGCCGAATCTCCTTCCACCAAATGGTATGCAGGCGTCACTCGTTATCAGTGGCTGGTGCTTATTGTCGCTTCTCTGGGCTGGATCTTCGATGCGTTTGAAGGTCAGCTTTACAACATTACTCGGGCGGACATGCTGCCTGAGTTGCTACGAGTTGAGGCTGCAGACCCTGTTGTCAAACTGTGGGGAGAGCGATTCCTGGGGATCTTCTTGATCGGTGGAACGCTCGGTGGCTGGATCTTCAGCTCACTGGCGGATCGATGGGGGAGAAATCCGGTGATGGCTATGACCATCCTTTGTTATTCTCTTTTTTCAGGGTTAACAGCGTTTGCGACCGAGGTCTGGCAGGTTGGGGTGTTGCGTTTTCTGGTGGCAATGGGTGTTGGTGGCGAGTGGGCCGTAGGGGCAGCCTTGGTGGCGGAGGTCTTTCCTAAGCAGGCGCGTGAACGTGCCAGTGGTATCTTTCATGCGACGAGTGTGGCAGGGCTCTGGCTGGCCGCAGCCGCAGGGCTGATGGTGGGGACGCAATGGCGCACCGCGTATTTGATCGGTGTGGTGCCGGCTCTTCTCGTGTTGTGGGTGCGCATCAGCATCAAAGAACCAGAGTCCTGGAAACAGGCGAAGGAGACCAAGGCTGAACGCATGGGGAGTTTCAGTGAATTGTTAGGCACGCCTCTGTGGCGCTCCCGTGCGATCTTTGGCGCTCTCTTGGCCATGGTGGGTCTCGCCACTTTTTGGGGCGTGGTCGTGGCAGGGCAAGATATCGCGGCAGACTTACTCAAACGCTTGGGTGACCCGGACGTGGCGAGTAAATCCAAGGTGGCCTTCGGTTTCATTCAGACGGCTGGTGCGGGGCTAGGCATGTTGGCTTTCGGCCCCCTCAGTGCGCGCTGGGGACGTCGGCGAACCTTTGCCATCATGCATCTCGCGGCTCTGATCATGACACCGATCATCTGCTGGCTGCCTTCTTACTTGATGAGCTATGGCTTATTGCTCTGCCTGCTGCCGCTGTTTGGCTTTTTCGCACAGGGAATCCATGCGGGTTATGCGGTCTATTTTCCCGAGCTGTTTCCCACCCACCTGCGCGCAACCGGAGCGGGATTCTGTTTCAACACGGGCCGTATTCTGGCGGCACCTGTGCTGATCTGGTTGTCAGCCTATATGAAGTCCACTTTCGATCTCAGGCTTGCCATCACCTATCTAGGTGGGTTGTTCCTGTTCGGCTTGGTGTTCTTGGCCTTTCTCCCAGAGACCAAGGGACAGGACCTCCCTGAGTGAGGATCATGTGAACCGACTGAGGGGCTGCTTATTGGGCTGCGGTGGTCTTTACCACGTCGCGGGCTAGCTTCAGCATTTCGCCACCGTGTTCCATGAGGAGAGACTTTTCTTTCTCCGATTTTGAGGCGGTAGACGCCGGCAGCGGCGTGCTGGGGGCACCGCTGGGATTGTAGGCTTTGATGTCTGGCAGGGGAATGGTTTTACCCGTGGCTGCATCCGTCGTCGTCGGTGCTGTCGAAGCGGGTGCTGGAGGCGGTTTGGGGGCCGCAGGGGGAGATTTGGCAGGGTCGTCCTTGGCGGCTTTGTTGGTGGGCACGAGGTGATCCTTATTCGGAGCTGCGGCCTCATTGCCGTTAGGGGGGCTCGTTGTTGGAGGTGATGGTGGTGTAGACGCAGGTGGGGGCGGTGCAGTGGAGTTGGGTTGCGCCGGATTCGTCGCCGCAGGAGGCGGTGTATTGTTAGCGGGCGTAGTCGCAGTGGCAGGGCTTCCGGCTGGAGGAGTCGAAGTCGTAGCGGTCACCTCGGGTTTGGTCTGATACTTCACGGCTTGATACAGCAGATTGTAGTTATGCCGGATTGCCGCAGGGAAGGACACTCGTCCAGGTTCCACGACCTTTTCTCGCAGGAGTTTGGAAGACAGATCAGCCACCAAGTCTGTGCCCACCTTGACCGCGCGATCAATCTGGGGAGCGGCTACCGAGGTGGTGGCAGAGGCGCCCCCCTTGATGAGTTCGCTGGTGATGGTGCGTCCCTGTAGGGCAAGGCTGCTTTGGGCTGAGACGAGGTCACCATTTGGGGCAAAGCTTAACTCCAGGCTGGCATGGTCATCGGAAGCGAAGAAGCCGCGGCAGTGGTCGATACGCACCGAGACGAAGATGCCACCATCAGGAGAGGGGGAAACCTCTGGCTGGTAGGTGCGATAGTCCGCTTCAGACATTTCATACTCGGCAGCCTTGCCTTTACGTGCCAGCCACCCCCCGAGGCTTTTGCCGAAGGCTTCGATATCAACGACAACCTCGGCATGAGCGGAAGCCATTGTTCCTGCCAGAGTGATGAGGAGAAGGGAGCGATTCATCAGAGTCATAGGACATCAACGGGAATCGTTTTTAAACTGTTTCCGAATGCCAGTTATTCAAGGCGTTTCACCCTTTCCGCTAATCCGCAATGACATTGTGGGACAGAAAAAATCCACCGGGGGCTGCCATTGGCATGTCCACGGTGGATCGAATAGTCCGAGAAAGAAGCGGATTAGGCTGCTGCAGGAGCTGTGGTCTTGGTCACATAGCGGAGCAGACCCGCGATCTTCGAGCGCATGTCTTTGCGTTCGATGATCATGTCCACGAGGCCGTGCTGCATCATGAATTCTGCCGTCTGGAAGCCTGGTGGCAGATCAGCGTGGGTGGTTTCCTTCACCACACGAGGGCCTGCGAAGCCGATCATGCACTTCGGCTCGGCAATGATGACGTCACCCAGGGTCGCAAAGCTGGCGGTGACGCCGCCGGTCGTTGGATGCGTGAGGATGGAGAAGTAGGGCAGACGGGCTTCGGCATGGCGTGCCAGCGCTCCGCTGGTCTTCGCCATCTGCATCAGGCTGAGAATGCCCTCGTGCATACGAGCCCCACCGGAGGCGGAGAAGACGAGGACAGGTTTGCCTTCGGCAGTCGCGGTTTCAATGGCACGAGTGATCTTTTCGCCCACCACACTCCCCATGCTGGCACCGAGGAAGCGGAAATCCATGATGGCGAGCAATACGGGGATGCCTTCAATGTTAGCCCGTCCTGTGACGACGGCTTCTTTAAGACCGGTCTTGTTTTGGTAGGCTTTCACCTTGTCCACGTATCCTTTGAAGCCCAGGGCATCCACGGAGTCGAGTTGGAGGTCCATTTCTTCGAAAGTCCCTTCATCGACGAGGCTGGTGATACGCTCTCCACTGCTGATGGTGAAGTGGTAACCACAGTTGGTACAGACACGCAGGTTTTTGGCTAGGGTTTGCTCGAAGAGACTCTCTCCACAGGATGGGCATTTCGTCCACAGCCCTTCGGGCATGTCCTGCTTCTTTTCACCAAATTCGTTAACAGAGCGCTTTTTGAAAAATCCCATGATCGTTTGTTGTCGGTCCATCCCTTTACCATTCGGACGTCCTTCCCTCCCCGGATGGCTACCGCGGGAAGGTCGGCGGAGACATCCCGCAGACCGGAAGGGCGACCGGCAGGTTGCCGGGCGTGGGGCCGATACTAACCACGGGCTGCGGTAATCACCACCACTTTTTCAGCCCCTCCCTCTCGCTTCAGGATTTTTGCACACTCATGAGCCGTGGCGCCGGTCGTTAAGACGTCATCCACCAGAAAAATTTTTCGCCCGCGAAGGTCGGGCAGTCTGAACCAGGGAAGCGAACGGCGTAGCGAAAACGCTTTCCGGAGATTGGCAAGGCGTCGGTGCCGCTCCAGCCGTGTTTGAGTGCGAGTCATGACGCGACGCCTCAGGATTTGGGCGGTCGGGATGTGAGTGCTTTTGGACAGTAAGCGGCAAAGCTCCCAACTTTGGTTGAATCCCCGTTTCACTTGTCGTGTCCAGTGCAGGGGCACGGGCACGAGCAGCCATTGAAGGAGGTCTTCATCGGCCAATCGGGGGTCGGTGAGGGCGTGTTGAAGTACATCCACCAGGGCGGCACGCAGGGAAAGATCCTTCCCATATTTGAAGCTGTGAATCATCTCCCGTAGCGGCCCCTCCGCTTTAAAGCCAGAGCAGGCGAAGTCGAAAGCGATGCGACGACCCTGGCAGTTGGAGCAGCGGAAAACGCTGGTCGCGGGACCGGCGAAAGGCTCGCCGCAGACGGAGCAATAGGGAGGCTCGATGGGGGTGAGTTCGTCTTGGCAGGATGGGCAGATCCATGCCGCCAATCCCCGCCGGGGCGCTTGTGCGGGCAGAAGTTCATCGCAATGACGGCAGACCCGGGGATACAAGGCATCGAGGAAGCCTTGAGAAACCCGATGCCAAAGACTTGAAGCTTGCGAGAAACCAGACCCTTGATCGCGCATGGCGGTGAATGATGGGATGAAGCGTGGGAAGTGACAACGGCAAAAGGTGTTAACGAGAGAGAGTCATAGTTGCCATCTTCCTTAACGCCTGCCTAACTTGTCCATGATGAAACTGCTGCTGAGGATTTTAGCCGGAATGCTGCTGACCACGCCTCTCCTAGCGGTGGAGTTGGTGGGACCACCTGAGGTGAAAGCCTTTGAAGACAGGGCGATCCTCTCCTGGAAAACGGACGTGGCCTGTGGCACGCGCGTGAACTACGGATTTGCGGCTGATAAACTCGACCAAAAAGTCGAGGGCGGAGTGTCTAGTGATCATGTGGTCGAGTTGATCCATCTGAAGGCCGGAACGACTTATCACTACAAGCTAGGGAGCGCGCGCCAGCAGTTGTATGTCGGCCGCTTTGTCACGGATTCGAAGGGTCAGGGCCAGCATGTCATTGAGGTCAAACCCGAGCCACCCTCCGAAAAGAAATCTCTTTTGGCCAAAGTATGGGGACTGCTGAGTGCGGATGATAAACCCGAGGTGAAAGCGCCTCCAAGCCCTGCCCAACCCCGGGCACCTCCGACGCATGAAACATGGGGGCGGATGGAGACACTGCAGGATCATTTCATCCGTCATGGCCCCGACTTCCGTTGCCTAACCGCAGATGAATATGCAGCTCAAGCTTGGCAATTGCTGCAAAGGGCAAAGTCTGGCGACACGCTCATGAAGTGGGATTCAGCGGATGCCACCCTCCGGGTCTTCGATCCCCAGACGCGGGCTTTTGCCGCTTACAACCGAGACGGCACCACGAAGACCTATTTCCGTCCCCAAAGCTCCACCTACTGGCAGCGCCAGCCTGGGAAGCCGATCCAGCCCGAGAACCTGTCCTTTTAAATACAGACGATTCGATGAAAGCTCCCTCCTACTCCTGCCCTGTCTGCGGTTTTCAAGGTTTGAAAGAACCTCCTCGTGGTCCTTCGGGTGGCCCTAGCTATGAGATCTGCCCCGCCTGCGGATTTCAGTTTGGTGTTAGCGATGATGACGATGAGATCAGTTACGATCAATGGCGGGCATCGTGGGTCGAAAGCGGGATGGAATGGACGAGTCTGGGGATTTCTCCGCCCCGAGGCTGGCAAAACAAGAAGCTGAAACTGTTACCGACCTCTCTCTGAATGGCACCAAGAAAAAAGGCAGGCTCCTGAAGGAACCTGCCTTTGGCTGAGAGATTGACGTTGGTGTCAGAATCAGTCCAGGGCTTTGTCTTCGGCGACAGCCTTCTTCTTTTTCTTGGCACCGGCATTGCGGAGCGCCTTGGGAATCGGATCTTCCTTCTTCTGGAGAGCACGGCGTAGCTTCCGCAGCGCGATGTTCTGGAGCTGACGAATACGCTCACGCGTCACGCCGAATTCCTGACCCACTTCTTCCAGCGTGCGAGGCTTCTGACCGGCAAGGCCGAAACGGGCATCGATGATCTTACGCTCACGCTCATCCAGCACTGTCAGCAAGCCATCCAACTGGCCATGCATGTTTTTGTGGCTGAGGAGATCGAAAGGTGTCTGGGCATTTTCGTCACCGACGATTTCACCAAACTCGGTGCTGTCATCATCACTGATAGGAGCATCCAGAGAAGCTGGGCGCATGGAGGCCACCTTGAGCTGGCTGAGCTTGGCACGATCAATGCCGATTTCTTCAGACAACTCATCATCGGTAGGCTCACGACCGAGCTCTTCAGACATCGCCATGGCCACGCGGCGCATTTTGCTGATCTTGTCCACCATGTGGACGGGCAGACGGATCGTTTTGGACTGGTTGGCCAGCGCACGTTTGATGGACTGCTTGATCCACCAAGCAGCATAGGTGGACAGTTTGCCCCCTTTATTAGGGTCAAAGCGTTCCACGGCCTTCATCAAGCCGATGTTGCCCTCTGAAATGAGATCCAGAAGAGGCAGGCCATAGTTGGCGTAGTCCTGGGCGATTTTGACGACCAGGCGGAGGTTTGCGCGGATCATGTGAGAGCGCGCTTCTGGGTCGCCACGCTTGATGCGTTCGGCCAGTTCGACCTCCTGTTCGGGGGTCAGCAAGTCGGTCTTGCCGATCTCCCGCAGGTAGATCTTGATACCTCCGTCGAGTTCCATGTTAGACATTACAGATTTAAATACGGTGCAGTTTTGCTTTTCTTGGCGCCCTGCAAGAATGCAGGGGGTCGGCAGCTTAGCATAAGGATGACTGACTTTCTCCTCATTTTTTCAAAGCAACTTTTCTGCCAAATTGACGCGGTGTGGTGAACAGGCTGATTTTACGATCAAGAGAGCGTGTTCTGACACTCTGCTTGAACTAAAGTTTAAAACGTTCGTCAACAAAATTTGCGGATGTTTTTAACATTTGTTAATAAATTACAGAGCTCTTTGCATTTTCATTATGTTGGATACCCGGATTCTTCGATTTGGTTACAACCGCGTGAAATCGGCTTGCCAACTACTTTTGGCCTGCTAATACTCACGGCAGAAAGCCAAGACTTTTTAAAATTTAGAATCTGAGATCTGTCAGGAATTCTAAAATTTCAGACTTTTTGTGCTAATTCTAAAAAATATCTTGCAGGTCTTAGAGGTTGCAGGTTATTATAATTCATATCGCGGGCATAGCTTAATGGTAAAGTTCCAGCCTTCCAAGCTGGCCATGTGGGTTCGATTCCCACTGCCCGCTCCAGTTGTAGTAACCCTGTTAAAGATAACTCCCTGCTATGATCAAAGCATTAAGCGTCACTCGCTTTGCTAGCTGCCTCTTAGGTTTGGCCGCCATGGTAGGTTTTTCTCAGGGAAATGCTCGTGCGGGCGGCTGTGAAGACATCTCCAAAGATGTGTCTGCGGCCATCCAAAAAGATCCCTCCAAGACGTTGATGATTGTCGAGGATGCCTTGGTGATCAATGAGGCTTGTGCATGCGAAATCATCAAAGCTGCTATTTTGGCCTCTCAGGCCGACAGCGGGTTGGTGAATCAAATCGTCCAGACCGGTATTTCGGTGGCACCTAAAATGTCGGGTGTGATCATGGACTGCGCCACTTCAGTGTCTCCCGCCGCAGTGACCTCCGTCGTTTCGAGTTCTTCCGATTACCTGACAGATTCCGGCAAGAATCCTGAGAAGAACCCCGTGCCTGTAGAACCTGTGGAAGAAGATTTCCGCGTCGCTCCCAGTATCCGCGGTGTTTATCTGATTCAGCCTCCTGCAACCGGCTTCGTGCCTTGTGATTCCAAGTATCGCAAGTGCCGGAACGTGCCCACCTCGCCCTGCAATTGCAGCCCTTAAGCACTTCCTAAAAAGGCCGTTCGACCTCAATCTCTATACTCCCGACCATGCGACTCCCACATGCATTCATGGCTACGGCCCTGATAGCCGTTTTTACGGGGCAGGCTTTTTCTCAAGGTCTGACAGCAGTTCGGGATTTCTCTGCTGATTTCGGTGAGGATGTTCCCCTAACCTGGAGCTTCACGACGCGGGGCGGTTACGACAGTTTGCAATACAAGGTGCAATCACCCTTTTTGGAAAATTTCGAGTCTTATTACGTGCAGGGAGGCTTAGGCCTCACTTACGCAGATGCGGACCCGACCACGCCTTGGAGTGCGGCGGTCGATCTCGGAGCCATTCATTATGTCGATGGCACCAACCGCTACGACGATAATTTTTACAACGCTCGGGTGGCCTTCAACATCGCCCATCAGATGTCTGAACGGCTTAAAATCAGCAATAACTTTTACCTCACCTATGAGGCGGAGCCGAATGTCTCCACCGGGGCCTCGACGACGCTCTACAACGGCCAATACCTGTATGGGTATAACAACTTCAATGTGAGTTATGCTTGGTCGCAGCGCTTCTCCACAAGCACCTCGCTGACGGTGGATGGCATCACTTATGAGGACGAAGCTGTGTCTGGGTTGGAAGATCGTCTTTCGATCTTGATCGCTCAACAATTCAGCTACGCATTGACGCAGCGCACCAGTCTGGCCGCTGAATACCGTTATCGGATCACCGATTATCAGGAGCGCGATGACGTGGACTCACAATCGCACTTCATCTTGGCGGGTGTCGATCATGCGTGGAGTGAGCGGTCCACCGGTTCCTTCCGCGTGGGGGCTGAGTATTTCAAATCTGACCGGACGGAAAACACTTCGCCTTATGGAGAGGTGGCTTTCAGTTACCTCGTGGCTCGTCAAACGACAGCGCGCTGGTTTGGCTCTGTGGGGTATGACTCGGCTGAGATCGGCGGTTATGACAGCCGGTATTCCATTCGCACGGGCTTAAACGTGAATCACCAGGTCACCAAGCGTGTCGGCCTCAATGGAGGCGTCTCCTATGCTTACAGTAACTTCGAAGGTGGCGGCGGCGATGTGACGGAGCACTCCCTGCTGCTCTCCACGGGCATCTCTTATCAGATGCTTGAGAACCTCTCTCTTGACGCACGATATTCTTATTCGGTTCTCGCATCCGACGACAATCTGCGCGAGTTTGACCGCAACAATGTCTCCGTGGGTATCACGGCTTCATTTTAAATTTCGTTCCTTTCACCAACAGCCCAAAAATCGCTCGCCAGTGCTCGGCTTCATGCTGACACTGGCGAGTTGATAAAAACCCGGTTTCTTAATTTCTCCAGATAATCAAAGACTGTCATGCGTGAAACCAGCAACGAGCTCCAGCAGCAGGCCCTGGATTCCTGGCAGGTGATTCGTAATCGCTTTGGGTTGATCATCCTTTCATTCCTCCTCGTCTTCGCGACAGCGGCCATCATTACCTACATCATGCCGCGAAAATATCGCGGTCGTGTTGAGATGAAGATCGAGCGCTTGCAAAACAAGGTGCAGGTCTTTCAGCGCAACACGGATGATTTCATGGCACCGACAGATGTTGTGATTAAAAACGAGTTCGAGAGCATTACGAAACCCGAAACCCTCTATCCTGTTGTCGATAAATTGGATCTGCAAAAGCGGTGGTCCCTCCCCAATCGTCAATCAGCCTTGGCTAAACTGCGGGGTAATCTGGATACGCAATCCAGTGTGCGATCCGACTTCGTCGTCATTGAATATTTCGATCAAGATCCTGGTGTCGCCGCAGAAATCGCCAACGCGGTTTACCAAAGTTACATGACCCGTCGAGTGGAGGTGGAGACGTCCCAAAAGCAGGAGGCTCTGGCGATGCTGGCCAAGCAGATTGCTGAGCAAGAGCAGCTGCGAGATCAGGCCCGCCTGAAGATGCAAGAAGCCAAGAAAAAAGGCGGGATCGTTGGAGAGTGGTTTTCCAGCGGAACCAACTCGACAGCTCCTGGAGCTAACCTTCGCACGACAGAAGACTCCATGGTGGTGACGCGCGAGCAAGCTTTGCTGAACACCGAGTTGGAGGTCCAGGCACTCCAAGCTGAAATCGCAGAACTCAGCAAACTGAGCGATGAAGAATTGGTCGCTCGGTCCTCGGGGCTGAAACTGGAGAATGCCAACGTGACCAACATGCTGGCGGAACTGACGCGGCTCCAAGTGACTCGTGAGGGCCTTGTCAACGCTGGCCGTGGCAGGCGGCACCCCGAGGTCATGGGAGTGGACAGCCAGATCGCCCTCTCGAAACAACTCATCCTCGATGCGGTGAAAGCGCATCTGGCAGCACTTCAGACACGTCTGGATTTCTCCATTCAACGCCGTGAAACTCTTCGCTCCTCGAATGAGGAGGCTAAGAGTGAGATGCTCGATCAGCAGTCCGCGCAGAATGATTACAAGACCGCCGCTGATGATGTGGCCTACATTGAGAATCTTCTTCTCCAACTCAAGTCCAGCTACTTTGAGACCAAGGCGGGTCTGGAGCTTGTGAAGTCCCCAGCGACCCTCTACGCAAAGGCAGAGCCTGAAGGTAAACCTGCCAAGCCAAATGTGGCCCTGAACTTGGCGCTCGGAGGGGTCCTGGGCCTGATGTTGGGAGTCGGCCTTGCCTTCTTCCTGGAATACATGGATACCTCTGTCAAAAGCCTGGACGATGTGGAGCGTTTCCTGGGCGTGCCTGTGTTGGCGGTGGTGCCAAAGGATGTGGCCGTTCTGCATCGGACCAGTGGTTTCAATCCTGACGCCGAAGCTTACCGCATCCTGCGGACCAACATTGAATTCAACCGGAAAAACCCCGACGCCAATTGCATCACAGTCACCAGTGGAGGTGCAGGCGAGGGTAAATCCACCACGCTCTGCAACCTCGCCTTCGTTTGTGCGCAGGGCGGCTATAGCGTGCTTCTCATTGATGCGGATCTTCGTCGTCCTCGCATGCACACTCTCTTCGATGTCAGCAATGCTGTGGGCCTAACGAATTATCTGACGACGAACGTGACTTTAGAGGAGGTCGTCGTCCGCACCCCCGTGGAGAATCTTTACTTTTTGCCGAGTGGAATGTTGCCGGCAGATAGTGCAGGAGTCTTGAATTCCCAGCGGATGACGGAGCTCATTGAAGATGCGAAGAGCCGCTTTGATATCGTTCTGATCGACGCGCCGCCGATTCTCGGGGTGAGTGACGCCTCCGTTTTGGCCAACGAGGCGGATCTCACGATCATTGTGGTGCAGCACCGCAAACTGCCGCGACACATGCTGTTGAGGGTCAAGCAGACCATTGAAAATGTCGGGGGAACGGTGCTCGGAGTGGTCTTGAACAATGTGGATCTGCGCAGTGATTCGCAGTATCAATATTACACCAGCTACTACACCTACTACTCGCCGAACAACACGGCGGCTCCTGCGGGCACTCGTCCCGAGAAAAGAAAAAAACAAATTCCACCTTCTCGCCCCGGGCAGGCGACGGTTGCATCTTCGAGCGCGCCACGAGGAGATTTGTTCTAACAGATTGATTATGAAAACGATTTTTGTTCTTTTGGTTAGTCTATTGACCTTGCAACAACTGTGGGCTCAGAGCGGTGAACTGCCTCTGCGCCCTGGAGATCGCATCACCATCTCCGTGGGGGCGATTCCTGACAACGAGGTGGCCCAGATCAAGGGGGTTTACACCGTCAGTGATAATGGCACGATCAACCTCTTGCACATCGGTGAGGTGCGCGCTTCAGGCTTGAAGCCATCGGCTTTGCAGCGGGCGATTGAGCAAACCTATATTCGTGAGGAGATTTACACACGTCCGAATGTCTTGGTTTCGATTGATAGTGTCGGCGGAGCTGACATGCGTCAGGTGACCGTCACGGGTGTGGTGAAGCCTGGCGGCGTTCCATATCAACAAGGCATGACACTTTCCCGCGCCATCATGTCAGCAGGGGGGCCGACTCCATTTGGCAGCATGAAGAAAGTGAAACTTCTGCGCGGTGGTCGTGCCTCTGTGCATAACCTATCGACAGGAATTGGTAATCCCAACGTGGATGTCTTGGTCCAGCCAGATGATCAAATCATCGTGCCTGAATAATAGAAGCCTGTGTCGCGTAAGAAGCAGCCACCAGACTCCACCTTGAAGGCCGCCTTGGATGAGGTGAAAGCCATCTATGCCGAACTGGAAAAACGCCCTCTCCAGCGAGACTGCCAAATGCGCACGCAATGCTGCCATTTCAGGCTCACGGGACGCACTCCGTTTCTAACATTGGGCGAGGCTCTGTATGCGGCCCAAGGCGTGCGTGCGAGTGGGCGCAAAGACCTCAAACCGAGGCCCGATGGAGCTTGTCCCTTGTTAGGAAAGGAAGGCAGATGCACCATCTACCTGCATCGACCCTTTGGCTGCCGGACTCACTTCTGCCATGAAGCGGGTGGCATGTATCCCCGCAAGCATATCGCGGATCTCATTCATCGGCTGGAAGCCCTGGATGAAAAATTGGGCGGAGATGGATCTCGAGAGTTGGAACCTGCTGTATCTGATGCACTCGCTAAGCGATGATGTTGTCGCGGCATGAGGGAGTCATTTGACCTGATCCCAAGTTAGCCCAAAACGAGCAAGATACTTCTTCAAACGGTCAGCATCATTGGCCTTGGCTTTGCTAGTTCGAGAGACAGTGAAGAGCTTTCGGCCTGCATCGGAAAGCGTTTTACTGTCCTTGCAGACCTGAAGAACATATTCCAACTGAGCCCAATCGAAAGGGTCGATTTGTTCACGGTCCAAGCCTTCGAGGGCTGCGCTCGTCGTCACCTTCTCTATGCCTCCCGAACTCCATCCGTCCTTCAAACGCGCGATTTCTGATTCGACGCAGGTGGTGGTGATGCGGCCCTTGGGTGCGAGGGTGGCCATGCGAGTTACGGCGGCATTGAGATCGCGAAAATTGGCACTCCAACGAGCGTCAGGGCTACGAGCAAATTTCAGGAAAGCATCTCGCGATTCTTTGTTAAAGCGAACCTGACGGCGATGCGTTTTGGCAAATCTTTCGAGCTCGAAATCCAAATTAGCGCTGATGTCTTCACGTCGTTCTGCAAGGCTGGGTAAGGTGAAAGTCCAGAGGTTGATACGGGCCAGCAGATCCTCACGGAATTGGCCCGTTTGGACCTCCATGCGGAGATCGCGATTCGTGCCTGCAATCAGTTGGAAATCGCTGCTGACGGACTTATCGGAGCCAAGTGGAAGGAATGTCTTATCCTCAAGTGCTTGCAGCAGCATGGCCTGTTCATCGAGTCCGAGTTCACCGATTTCATCGAGGAAGATCAGTCCCTTGTCTGCTTCTTTGAGCAATCCGGGTCGATCCGTCTGAGCGCCGGTGAATGCGCCACGTTTGTGGCCGAAGAGTGTGCTCATGGCTTGATCACCACGCAGGGTCGCGCAATTGACTTCCACAAATCTTCCAGTTATACCAGCCCTGCTGTGACGAAGATCGAAAATGCGCGAAGCTAGCATGGATTTGCCTGCACCCGTCGGGCCCATGATGAGCATGGGCGCTTTGGAGTTGACGGCGACGAGTTCGATCTGTTCGATGAGTTTGTTGAAGGTCTTGCTTTTGGTGGCAATGCCACTTTTGAGGAAGTCCAATGTCTTCTCCTGCTCCTGAGCAAAGCGCGTGGCGAGACGGTCATACTTGGAGAGATCGAGATCGATGATGGAATAGCGCCCCGCAGCGCTGGCATGCCTGTCATCCGTGCGGACGGGTGACGTCTGAAGCAACCGAGCAGGGATGAAATTGGCTTCGTTCAATAAGAACCAGCAGATCTGCGCCACATGAGTTCCTGTTGTCAGATGAATGAAGTAATCTTCCTTATCCGTTTTAAACGAATAATTTGTTATGAGATCATACAGTCCCTCATAAACCTCCTGAAAATCCCAGGGATCGGAAAAGTTGATCTCGTTTACTTTGACCACGGTCTCAGGAGAGACCTGCTGGATATCAGCCACTACCTGCTGAGCCAGATTTTTGAACTTGGTTTCCACCAGTAACTCTACTCGTGAGATCAGCAGATCCTCTTGCTGGCACATGGCCACCGTCGGTCGCCATTTGGACCAACGATCTGTCCCTTGGGCCCGGTCCAGAGACGTGCCGAGGAAGCCAAAAACGACGGTGGATTTCATAAAGCTGGAGGCGGAGGGCTAATGTGATTTAATTCATATATAGATGATTATCTAGAAAGATAAAACCATCTATCATTAGATATTAAATATGGATAATGGCGGTTTGAGGAAAGGGCCGGATTTGTAGGCGTGAAATTTTTCTTTCCCTTATTTTATAAGGATTCCAGCGCCACTGGCACGCTGTTGAAACGGAGTTGGCACGATCCTGGCATTCTTTATCTGGCACAACGAAATCAAACCAGAAAGAAAACGCCATGGCCAACAAATCACTCTTCCAGTCCATCGTCGGAGCGCTCGCTCCCAAGGCTGATACCCGTAATGAGTCGGGAGGCCAGGGATACTCGTTCACTCCTCGCCATGCTCTGGCTCAGTATGCAGCGACGGGATGTCTCAATGCCACCTTCTATGCCTCCGCCGAGGATCAGCTCGCTAAAGTGCTGCAGCTCTGTGAAAAGGTCCCGACGGACTTCATTGCCCGCACGGCGCTGCATTGTCGCGAGAAAGGGTTCATGAAGGATGTGCCAGCGCTCCTTTGCGCCGTGCTTGCAGCCCGCGATGCAGAGCGTCTCGAACTGATCTTCCCGCGTGTCATTAACGACGCCAAGATGCTGCGGAACTTCGTGCAGATTCTGCGCTCCGGTGTGACGGGGCGTAAGTCGCTCGGTTCTCTGCCCAAGCGCCTCGTGCGCCGCTGGTTCGAAACCCGCAACGATGAAGCGATCTTCCGTGCTGACGTGGGGCAGTCTCCTTCGGTGGCTGACATCATCAAGATGGTGCACCCACGTCCGGGAACGCCTGCCCGTGAGGCTCTGTATGGATACCTCATTGGTCGTAAACATGATGTGGAGGCTCTGCCTGCCCTGATCCGCGAGTTCGAGGCATGGAAGAGTGCTCCCGAGGGAAATCCTCCGGAGGTGCCTTTCCAGATGCTCACCGCACTGCCTTTGACCACGGAGCAATGGCAGGAGATCGCCCGGCATGCGCCTTGGCAGATGACTCGGATGAACCTGAACACCTTTGCTCGTCATGGTGTGTTCACGAGCAAGGACCTCACCCGACTCATTGCCAGCCGTCTGCGTAGCGAGGACCAGATTCGCCGCTCGCGTGTGTTGCCGTACCAGCTCATGGCTGCTTATCACAATGTGTCGGCCGATGTGCCGCATGAGGTGAAAGAAGCCCTGCAAGATGCGATGGAGATTGCCATCTCGAACGTACCTCAAGTGACCGGAAAGGTGGTGGTGGCACCCGATGTGTCGGGCTCCATGCACTCGGCGATGACGGGTATCCGCAAAGGGGCCACGAGCAAGATCCGCTGCATTGACATCGCGGCTTTGATCTCGGCGGCTTTCCTCCGCCAGAATCGGGATGCCGAGGTGCTGCCTTTTGAAACTAACGTGGTGCGTGTGGCCTTGAACCCACGCGACTCGGTGATGACGAATGCGCAAAAGCTGGCTTCACTGCCTTGCGGTGGAACGAACTGCAGCGCGGTGCTTATCGATCTCAATGCCCGTAAGGTGCAGGCGGATCTGGTGATCTATGTCTCGGACAACGAATCCTGGATGGATACGCCGCAGCACGGTCGTTTCGGTGGATCGCCGACGCGCACAATGAGCGAGTGGATGAAGTTCAAAGAACGGAATCCCAAAGCTCGTCTCGTGTGTCTGGATATCCAACCCTACGCCACGACCCAGGTGCAGGAGCGGCCCGATGTGCTGAACATCGGAGGCTTCTCGGATTCGGTCTTCGACATCATCGCATCTTTTGCTCAAGGAACCTTGGGCGCGGATCATTGGGTGGGCGAGATCGAAAAGATCTCTCTCTGACCGATCAGTCTCTTTGGAGCCTGGTGAATGCGAAAGCGGACTCCATTCTCAAAAAATGCACACGTCTCTTTCTTCTTTTCATCAGGCTCCATCTCAAAACTAAACTCATTTTGGCGAATGCCTGAGGAACTACATCCACACTGACTGTCGCAGGTTCGAATCCTGCCTGTCCCCAGCAACGGGGCGGTAGCTCAGCTCGGTAGAGCTTCAGACCATGTTTCTCGACTCCTTGTCGCCACTTCTTCTCAATCACGTTAGCATTCATCCTTGGCGAATGCCTGGGGAACTACATTAGCTATTGGTTGCAGGTTCGATTCCTGCCCGGCTTTTCACGGTGCCGGTGGCTCAGTGGTAGAGCAATAGACATCGTGTTTCTCAAAAAACCTTGTCGCCAAATTTCAATTTTAACTCATGCAACTCCTGGCGAATGCTTCGAGTGATTACATCCCTACACGAGCGGCTTGATAACCCGCACCTGAGAAAACCTCGGGCGTTCATCACTCACCCTCTTGTCGCCATTTAGCCTAACTAATTGCATTTATTAAATGGGGCGAATGCCCGATGGAACTACATGATTCAAAAATCCTCAGGCCGGGGGTTCGAATCCCTCCGGTCCCACTTTCAACGGGACCGTAGCTCAGTCTGGTAGAGCAGAGCAAAAACGTTTCATCAAACCCTTGTCGCCCCACCTTTTCTTTTTCATTTTATGACCTCCCCCTTCCATATCACTGGTGAAGCCGAAGCTTTCCTCCCAGCTCGCGATAACAAAGGTAAACCGATCACAGTGATCGGGACCGATGCCATCCGATCCACCTTTGACCAGATCTGCATTGATCAGGCGCTGAACTCGCGCTCGGCTCCAGGTGTGACGGATCTCGTGCTGAACCCCGACGCGCATGCCGGTTACGGGGCGCCTGTGGGATGTGTGATGGCTTCACCAACGCATATCTATCCAGGCCCTGTGGGGGTGGATATCAAGTGCTCCATGTCACTGCTGCAGATGAACATCCCGGCCGATGAGATGATCGATAAGTCGGTCCGTCGCCGAGTGATCGAAGCCATCATTTCACGCACGCCGACAGGGGCCGGACGCGGCCAGCGTGAGGCAAAAAAGTCCCGTCGTGTGTCCGCGGACCTCGGCGTGCAAGTATGCACGGAAGGCGCGAGCAAAGCTGTGTGTGAGGCCCTTGGAATCCCTCCGGAATGGGCACTGCGTTGTGAAGACAGCCAGCACTATGGGCATGATGGAAACACCTCCACGCTCCACGAGCGCCTGGATAAGTTGCGTGCCTTCAATGCCTTCCCGAACTTTGAAAGCAAAATGATGCAGCTCGGATCTTACGGAGGTGGAAACCACTTCGGTGAGTGCGAGATCGTGCAGCTCAGCGATGAGCCAGCCATGCGTGCCACGGCGGATGTTTTTGGCCTCAAAGACAACCATGTAGCCTTCCTGAGCCACTGCGGATCTCGTGGGTTCGGGAACATGCTGGCTCAGCGTCAGTTCAAGGTGCTTGAAGGTTTCTTCCAGCGTTGGGGTCTGGCTTATCCAGGGGGTGACCGTCAACTCGTGTATGCGCCTCTGGGAACGCCGGAGGCCGATGCGTATCTCGATGACATGGCTCTCGGGGCGAACTTCGCCACCGTGAACCATATGCTCATCAATGCGCTGGTGCTGGAGGCTTTCCAGGAAGTGCTGCCAGGAACGACCGGTCAACTGGTGTACTTCATCAGCCATAACATCGCGCGTCAGGAGGTGGTGGATAACCAACTCTCCTGGGTGCATCGAAAAGGGGCGACCCGTGCTTTCCCTGGAGGTCACCATGCACTGAAGGACACGCCTTTTGCCGCCACCGGTCATCCGATCCTGCTGCCTGGAAATCCGCGCGATGGCTCCGTGGTGATGGTGGCCAAGCCGGACGCCGTGAAGAGCTGCTACAGTGTGAACCACGGTGCCGGTCGCTGCATGGGACGTAAAGCCGCCGCTCGTGCGCTGGATCAGGCCACGGTGGATGCCGACTTCGAGTCTAACGACATCCTCTTCAACGCCCGCAAGTATCCGATTGATGAAGCCCCTAACGCCTACAAGAACTTCCAGGAAGTGCTGCGTAGCGTGGAGTCTGCCGGTCTGGCTCAGCAGGTGTGTAAACTGAAGGCGCGCTTTGTGATCAAGGACGCGGCGGAGGCGGATGATTGATTCTAACTGATAGTCGAAAGGGGGAATCTTTCCGTCCCCAATGGCAAAAAACGTGAATACAGACGACCCAATATCAAAAGTTTCTCAAAGCGTGCCTTGGGCACGTCCAGGTGACTATCGCGAGGAAGATTCTAATTTTATCATTGGCAACTTAGAGGGACTACAAGCTCTTCGTGCTGCCATTGATAATGCATTGGATAAAGGTGAAGCGTTTATCGAGGAACCTGCCATTGAGTTCAGTCATATCAAAGTGAGTGATCAAGCGACTCCTGATTTTGATGATGCTGAATCAGGGAGCAAGTTGGCCATGGTCGGATGTCTACTTATCTTGAGTCTCTTTGTTGTTGTTTTCCTCATGGGCTGTGTCGAGGTCGTTCGGTATCTCTTTAATTCGATCAGATGATCTATTTAGATGTTTGCAGCCTTCAAGAGTTCTGCCGACGGCCTGCATACAATCACATCAATCGGTGCGAGACCCTCGACGCCATGCACCACGTTCTTTGGCTCAGCGTCGGCCACTAAGACGTTGTCCTCATGCCGATACCAAGCATCTCCAAATCTCGTCCGATGAAATACGAAGCGTCGTTTTTTCATGAACTCAGTGATCTCTTGTCGTGTAGCTGGTTTGCCAAGGAAAATGGGCTGACTGGTGACCACGCGGACATTCCGTTCAAAACCGTGAATGCCGTGAATCCTCCAATCGAGACCGAAAAGATCCACGGTAAGTCGGATTCGCTCCAGATATTGCTCCAGAGTCGCAAATCGATCAGGACCAAACAACCTCCCATACTCTCCTGGATGAGTCGCTTTGATAGCGCGCCCATCTTTCGAAAACCAAACCTCATGTTCGGAGCCCCGGGTTTGTCCAAAACCTGCTGGAAGCTCGACTTGATTCATGATCGAGATTTCCAGAGCCTCTTCCAAATCGGAAGACTGGTTTTAGTATCGCGTCCCACTTTCTCGAAGAGTTTTACTTGGGCTTCCCACGCTTCGCGAGTCACCGGAGGTTGCTCACGGACCATGCGGGCCAAGCGCTCGCGGTCGGCGTGACAAATCTCTTCAAGGCTGGTAACTCCCGCTGACATTTCCAGAGTCTATCTGACCCACTATCTTTCGCAATGACCAAAACCAACACATCGCTTCTCCAAATTTCCGGTGAATCCGGCGGTGGGCAACTCCTGCGTTCGGCGTTGTCTTTGTCCCTGGTGACGGGGCAGCCGTTTCGCATGACGAACATTCGTGGCAAGCGGCCCAAGCCCGGGCTGATGCGTCAGCATCTGACTTGTGTGAAGGCGGCGGCAGAGGTCAGTGGTGCGGCGGTGGATGGGGCCGAGATTGGGTCTGTCGAGTTGGTCTTCGCTCCTGGGCCCGTGAGGGCAGGGGAGTATGATTTTAAGATCGGCAGTGGGGGAAGCACGACGTTGGTTTTGCAGACGCTGCTGCCCGCCCTGTTGCATGCCGATGGCGAGAGTCGTGTGCGGATCGAAGGTGGCACGCACAATCCTTTGGCTCCGCCCTATGAGTTCATGGATCAGTGCTTCATGCCGGTCCTGCGCAAGATGGGAGTCAAAGCCGAGGTGACCTTGGAACGACATGGGTTCATGCAAGCGGGCGGAGGTCTGCTGACCGCTCAGATTTCACCCATCAAAAAGTGGAAGAAACTCAAGCTGCTGGAGCGCGGTGAATCCCAAGGCTGCTTCGGACGAGTGCTGCATGCTCATCTCGGGCGCGACATCGCGGAGCGTGAGATGGCGGCGGTGTCTCGCATCTTGGAATGGGAGGCCGGGAAGCTGGAACTGCGTTACGCCAATGATAGTGCGGGACCCGGAAACGCGATCTTGTTAGGGGCTGCCTTCGCGAATATTTGCGAGATCAGTTCGGGCATTGCTCAGATGGGGAAATCAGCCGAATCGGTGGCCACGGGTGCCGCTAAAGGCTTGCGCTCCTACTTGGCCTCGTCAGCTCCCGTCGGTGTGCATCTTGCAGACCAGTTGCTCCTGCCGATGGCTTTGACGGGCGGCGGAGTTTTCCGCACCCTCGCGATCAGTGATCATACCGAGACGAACATGACTCTGATTGAGAAATTTTTGGCCGTGCGTTTTGAAGTGCAGGAGCTGGAAATGGGGGTGAAGGAGATTTCCCTGCGTTCCCAGGGGTAAAGACTCCGGCGTTTCAGCTTACGGCAGTTCTTGACCCTGCGTTTGGGAACGATAGGTTCGGGCTTCCCCCAAGAATGCCTGACGCCCCCACTTTGCCCCAACTCGAGCTGCGTGTGCTCGACCTTGTTCGTGATGAAGTCCTGCAGACGCCTCCTGGTTTTGGAGTGAGCTCTGATCTTTTTGAGGCAGGGCTTGATTCGATGGCCATCATGCAGCTCTTGCTATTGCTGGAAGAGCATTACGGCGTGGCCATCCCGGTGGGCAGTGTTTCGCGAGCGAATTTCAGGAGTGCGCAGACCATTGGGGCACTTCTCGTTCAACAGGGATATGTCGTGACTGAGGGCGGGGTTGTCGAAGAACCAGCTCCGGTGATTGCTTCTGAGCCTGCGGTGTCACCTGAGGTCGTGGAAACAACACCGAAAGAGATCGTGCCGGAGCCGAAGCTGGATCGTCTGCCCTTGCGAGACTGCGATTTCTTCACGCATGCTTTCGATGAAATGCTTCGGCATGCTGGGCAGGGCGGACACATCGCGCGTTCGTTCATTGAGCTGGATCGTGTGCCGGACGTCCAGGCGATCCGTGATCTGCTGGTGAAGCTGCCGGATCAGTTCCCTTTCCCGATCTTCACCGCCAAGCTGGAAAAACCGAGCTTCTTTTCCCTGCATACTTGGGTGCCTGCCCGCTATCAGCGCCCTCTGGAGTTGAATCTCTGGTCCGATGAAAGGTCTTCAGGAGGCTTGATCGCTCACGGTGCGCAGAAGTTTGCTGATCTGCAGACGAAGCTGGATGACATCATCAACACCTCTTTGCCGCAATACGACGATGGCTGGATGAATGTCCGGTTTGATTTGGTCGAAAAAGAAGATGGCACGTGTGTCTTCGTTTTCTCCTGGAGCCATCTCATCATGGACGGCATTGGAGCGGAGTTTTTCCTGCTGGAGATGAACCGCTTGTTGGGCGGTAAGAGCGAGCCCGTGCCGGCCTTTGATCTCACGGATTTCAAAGATACTCGTGGTTGGGGTGAACGCTGGAAGACGGCCAAGGTGATGCCGGCCTTCTTCGATACGGTGATGAAGCATCCCTTCGAGGCTCTGGGTTCGGAGAAGCTTTCCTCGGGTCGTGCCCATTTCCAGGTGATTACCTTGACGGAAGAACAAAGCGCTGAGGTCGCTCGTCGCAGTGCGGAGGTTTCTGGACCCCTGATCAACATGCCCTTCCATCTCGCCTGTGCCATGCGCGCGCATCAGGCGGTGTTTGATTTCCGAAAGCAGAAGCCGGAGTCTTTGATGTGCTGTGTGCCGATCCAGGTGCGTAAAAAAGGCACTCGTGGACCGCTTTTTCAAAACCACCTGACCATGTTCTTCTGCAATCTGTTGGCCGAAGAATTGACCACGCTGGACGCTGCTGCTGGGTCTCTCCACAAGCAGCACACCCGCTTCATCAAGGAGAAGATCGGTGATGCCTTCCGCGATCTCATGTGGATGATGCGACCAATGCCGCCCAGCCTGCACATGCATTTCATCAACTGGCACATGAAGGGGAAATTCAGTTCCTTCTATCACTCCAACACAGGTGTGTTTGCGCCGGAGTTGACTCAGTTTGCCGGAGCGTCCGTGACGAATGCCTACCACGTGCCGAGCTTCTCAGATCCTCCAGGCACGGGCGTTTTCACCAATGAGAAAAACGGGCGACTGGTCCTGACGCTCTGCTGGCGTGAGGGCACGCTGACTCCCGAAGAGCGGGAAATCTTCATTCAGCAACTGCTCTCGGATCTCGGCGTCCGCTCCTAATTCTCTCCTTGTGCCTTTTCTGTCGCACAAATTCACCACCCGTATCAGCGGGTGGCACCCGTTGTGCTCTCTATTGATCGTCCCATGCTGAATGTTGACATCCCCTCCCTCGGTCCATGCCAGTTTGCGTCTCCACTGCACCAGATCGGCAGCACTGAAGTGCCGTTTAAAACGGATCAAGACCGTATTCTTTATAGCAACACCGTCCGTGGACTGGAGGAGCCTGAAAGCGCCTTGAGCTTCGAAGAGGCAGGACCTCGTGAGCAGATCTTTTTTGATCCCGCACGCACCACCGTGGGCATCGTGACGTGTGGTGGCTTATGCCCGGGGCTGAATGACATCATTCGCGGCATTGTCTATCAGTGTTACCGCCAATATGGCATTACCAAGGTGTATGGTTTTCGTTATGGTTATGAAGGCTTGGTGCAGCGTTACGGGCATACGCCTCTGATGTTGAGACCGGAGTCTGTTGCACAGATTCATAACTTCGGCGGCACCATCCTGGGGAGTTCACGCGGCCAGCAGCCAATCGGTGAGATGGTCGATACTCTTGAGGATATGGGGGTGGATATCCTCTTTGTGATCGGTGGGGATGGCACCCTTCGCGGTGCCTCCGAAATCGCGAAAGAGATCAAAAATCGTGGATTGCGTAAGGCGGTCGTGGGGATCCCCAAGACCATTGACAATGACATCATGTATCTGGACAAGAGCTTTGGCTTTGAGACGGCTTTTGCGGAAGCGGTCAATGCGGTCAAGTGCGCTTACACCGAGGCTTGTGGTGCGGTCAATGGAGTGGGCCTGCTGAAACTGATGGGTCGAGACAGTGGTTTCATTGCTTGTTATGCCGCATTGGCAGGAAGCAATGTGGATTTCGTGCTCATTCCTGAAGTTTCGTTTACCATGGAAGGGACGGCGGGGCTTTTGGAAGCTCTCCGTTATCGCTTGGCGAAGCGTGGCAGTGCGGTCATTGTGGTGGCCGAAGGTGCTGGGCAGGAACTCTGCCAAGCCGCTGATGGCACCGATGCCAGCGGTAACAAACGATATGGTGACATTGGCTTGTTCCTCAAAGATCAGATCAATGCTTTCTTCAAGGCGCGCCGCATGGAGGTAAACCTGAAATACATCGACCCCAGCTACATCGTCCGTAGCGTGCCAGCCAATCCTCAGGATAACGTGTATTGCTCACGCTTGGCTCAGTCCGCCGTCCATGCCGCCATGGCAGGTAAGACCTCCATGTTGGTGGGACGTTGGCACAATGCCTTCGTGCATCTGCCTCTGGATATGGTGACCCATGGTCGGCGCAAGGTGGACTCAAAAGGAGAGCTCTGGCATGCGGTGCTGGAAAGCACCGGTCAACCCGCGATCATGGTGTAAACCCTCCCTGGAAAGTGCTTGGCAGTCGAACGGATTGCCATGACAGTTTTCACCTGATGAAAGCCTCCAATATCGGTTTGTGGGTGGCAACTGCCGCTTTAGGCTGGGTCGCCTGGATGCTCATGGACGTGTCTGCGCCGCAGAAAAGCGGTGGAGATTCCTCAGCAACGCTGGCGGCGGCTCAGGCCTCTGGCACGCCAGTATTGGTGGAGTTCTACGCAGACTGGTGTGGAGCCTGCAAGATGATCGCACCTGAGGTGGAGGAGTTGTCCACTGAGTTGGCCGGGAAAGCACGTGTGCTGCGCCTGAATGTGGAAACACAGCCCGACGTAGCTGCACAATATCGGGTGCACGTTTTACCCACCTTCATTGCCTTCGAAAAGGGAAACGTGATTGCACGGCAGACCGGAGCGATCCCCAAGGCTGCCATGCAAAAGATGTTAGGCTTCTAATTAAGCGAGCAACTCTTTCACCACCTTACATTCGTTCACGCCGGTGAGTTTAAAGTCGAGTCCGGCATACTTGTAGGTGAAGCGTTCGTGGTCGAAGCCCAGGGTGCGCAGGAGCGTGGCGTGCAGATCATGCACGTGGACAGGATTCTCCACAGCTCCGAAACCGAACTCATCGGTCGCGCCATGGGTGTAACCGGCTTTGACACCACCGCCAGCCAACCAGTAGGTGAAGCCATAATGGTTGTGGTCGCGTCCGCGCTGCTTGCCTGCATTCGCTCCGGGTGTCGGAAGCTCAACCGCTGGAGTGCGGCCGAATTCACCACCCCAGATCATAAGGGTGTCATCGAAGAGACCACGCTGCTTCATATCAGCCATGAAGGCCGCAATCGCGCCATCCACATCTTTCGCCAACCGGGCGTGATCGAGGATTTCATCGTGACTATCCCAAGGCTGGCCAGCACCGGTCCAAAGCTGGATGAAGCGAACTCCACGCTCCAGCAGACGACGCGCGATCAGGGTCTGACGACCGAAATGATTTTCGCCATAAGCCTTGCGGATGTGTTCGGGCTCCTTGCTGATGTCGAACGCGTCGGTCGCCTCCATCTGCATACGATAAGCCAGTTCATAGCTCTGAATGCGGGCATCCAGTTGTTGATCATTCTGGCGCTGGACGAGGTGATTGTGATTCATCTCATAAAGCAGATCGAGCTGACGACGCTGCTGCTTCAGATCCAGGGAGGTGTTTTTGATGTATTCCACCAGCTTATCGACATCGGTATTCTCCGTGTTGATGTAGGTGCCCTGATAGATGCTGGGCAGGAAGGCAGACTGCCAGTTCTTCGTGCGGCGGGTGGGCATGCCATTCGGGCACATGGAGATGTAGCCGGGCAGGTTTTCATTTTCGGAACCCAAGCCGTAAGTGACCCAGGAGCCAAAGCTCGGACGGTGCAGGCGCCCGTCACCGGTATTCATGAGACCGAGAGAAGGTTCATGGTTAGGCACATCCGCCTGCATGGAGCGGATCACGCAGAGATCATCGGCAAACTGAGCGGTGCGAGAGAAAATCTCGCTGACCTCCAAGCCACACTGGCCATACTTCTGGAACTTGAAGGGGGACTTCATCCCGGCCCCTGTCGGGCGCTCCGTCTTCAGAATGTTCGGCAGCGCCTTGCCATCATACTTATCCAGCATGGGCTTGGGATCGAAGGTGTCCACCTGAGAGGGACCACCATTCATGAAGAAGTGAATGACGCGTTTCGCCTTCGGCTCAAAGTGCGGCTGGCGCACACCGAAAGGGTTGTTCGCATTCAATGCGGCCTGCGCTTTGCCTGCTCCGAGCAGGTCCCCCAGAGCGATGGAACCCATGCCCATGCCGAGGCGGCCGAGCAACTGACGACGGGTCAGAAAGTGATGTTCAAGATTGGGGGCGTGGTGGGACATGGCGGGGGATTAAGTTGATGACCACTTGCGGTTCAGACCATACGAAGGATGGCGTTTATTATGACGCACCACGACAATCCTGATGAGGGAGTCGGCATCGACGATCTCATAAATCAGGTTGAACGGGAAACGTTTCATATTGGCGCGTCTAAAGCGGGAGCGAGATGACAGGGGATGATAGTGAAAAGGAGAAGCGAAAAGACTATCGACGATGAGATCGAGTTGTTGGCGAAAGTCTTTCGAAAGGGCTGGATTTATTTCTCCATAGTATTTTTGGGCATCAAGCAAGTCACCGACGGCTAAAGGGTGGAAGTCGATGTTCATGTTGGCTGTGTAGCGTCCAATTGCCGCTTCACTTCTTCCCACGGGATGCCGATGACTTTACCAGCCCGCAACTCCTCAGACCTCTTTTCTGCGAGGGCGAGTATTTCATCCAGATAGGCTTGATCCTCCTCTTCCTCGACAGGCGTTGTCAGCTGCAGCCATTCCGAAAGCTCGACCCGCTCCGCATAGCTGAGCTCATCGATCTGTTCACGAATTTGGGCGATGGATGACATACAGACCTCCTTGGTTAGGGATTCAAAATCACTGGGTTTGTTCGGTTAATCAACAAATTGAAACTCGTTCGACATCATCAGCACCTGGGCCAACTGGGCGAGGGGAGTTTGTGGTTTGGGGCGGTTGATAGGCCACTGGGAAGGGCCGCAGAAATCAGTGTCGGCACGAGTGATGGGAGCCACGCTGCCATCGCTGGCGATACGCTCGATCTTCGGTGCCCAGTTGTAGCTATCGCTATTGGTATCGTTGTTTTCGGACTCAACGACAAAGCTCAGCACTTCGTCTTGCTCGACTTCCAGGTCGGCGGTGAGTTCCACACTGCTAGCGGGTTTGACGAATTCCTCACGGATTTTACCCTTTTTGTTAGAGATGATCCAGGCGCGGATGCCGTTACCTTTGTCGCTGCTGCGCTTGATAGCTCCTGAGATGCGGATTTTCTCTTTGGAGAAGGGGGTAGTCCACTGCATAACGGCGGGCCATTGGCTGCCGGGGTGGCCATTACCGGCACCGATGTAGAGGTAGCCATACTCCTTGGATGGGTGGACTTTGTCCGGGGTCCAACGCATGGTGTTTTGACCCACCTTACCAAAGTGGGCCAGTGGCTCGAAGCCCGCCAGGCTGACCTTCCCTGTCGTGGCGTCTTTTTCCACCTTAGCTGTGCCGTAACGCCAGACAAAGGCGGCGGCGCGACGCTTGAGCATATCGGCATCGTTGCAGAAGCGCTGGGTCATCTCAATCTCGTCCGGACTCGCGTCTCGCAGAAGCACGCGGTGGTAGAGAGATTGGATCGCCTCGGAGTCAATGGTGCTACCTTTCACCGGGGTGGCCTCGGCCAGCTTCGTCGAGCGCTGCTGCATGAAGGGGCTGTTCATCAAAAATAGAGCTTGTTGGGGCACCGTGGTGACGTAGCGGATCGGGCTGTGATTGTCCGGGTTGGCAAAGTCAAACGTGGCTGGCACCGTGGCTTGGTCGTAGCGGTTCACCAGCAGGTAAACACTGCGGCGGCTGTCCACGGTTTTGTCAGTGAGAGGCACAGCGCGGCCACCCATATTGGCAGAGTCCAGTTCGCCTGCGACTTGCAGCATGGCGTCACGCATAGATTCGTAGTCCAGACGCTGGCGATTCTGACGGCTCAGCAGTTCATTGTCGGCATCCTTGAGTGCCTTATCCGGCGTGTTCAGCACCGCTTGTTGGTAGGTGCGGCTGGTGAGGATGCGCTGGTGTAGTTTCTTGAGACTCCAGTTTTCCTCCATGAGGCTAGCGGCGAGATAGTCCAGCAGATCATGCTGAACGGGCTCGTCCGTCTGCACCCCGAAGTCGCTGGTTTGGCCGACCAAAGGTTTGCCGAAGTGCTGTGTCCACACACGGTTGACGATCACGCGGGCGGTGAGGGGATTGTCTTTGCTGGCGATCTTTTGGGCCAGTTCGAGTCGGCCACTGCCTTCCTTGAAGGACTCACCCCCAAACATGGTCAACCACCCACGTGGAGCCACCGCACCGCGGCGGCTGGGGTTACCCCGGATGAAGATGCTGACGTCAGCGGGCTTGGGTTTATCCACCATGACCATAGCGCGTGGTGGGGAGCCTGGGTGTTCGATCTCCAACTTCAGGCGGTCATTGGACATTTTGACGGTCTGAGTCAGATCCTTGCGGGTAAAGAACACGTTGGCCTGTTCCACCGGCACAGACATGGGGCTGGGATCGGTTTGGAGGATTTCGCGCACCTGCTTCCAATCGGCATTGTCGGGCTGCGTTCCAGCGAGGCAGGTGTTGAAAATATCCGCATATAGGGCGGCCACTTCACCGAAGTTCTTGGGTGCAGGTCGCTTGGCCAATTCATTGCGCGGCACGGCATTCAGTCCGCTGTCGGGCTTGGTCAGCGTTTTCACCAGCTCAGGGGCTTTGGCGGCAAATTGATCTGCAGGGAGGGCAGCAAATTCTTTCCAGGCCAGCATCACGGGATGAGGCTTGGCTTTGAGCGCATGCCGTTTCAAAAAGTCGGCCCATTGATCGGCGACTTTGTCGCGCAGCTTCAGAGCGCCTGCGCGTCCTTTTAGGGCGGTGCGATCTTTGATCGTCACAGCCTCTTGAGCGAAAGCCAAGTATTCGGTCACGCGCTCGGGAGTGCGAATCTCCTCATAGACCTTCTTTTTGAACTCGAGATCCTTTTGGGCGATTTCAGCCACCTTGGCCTCGTAGTCTTTGACATCGTTTTCATTGGGCGCTCGACCGATCACCGGCATGGCATCGTTGGCAGGCTCCTCGCAGCTATTGAAGACCGAGTAGAGCGCGTAGTAATCGCGGGCAGGAATCGGATCGTATTTGTGGTCGTGACAGCGTGCACAGGCGACCGTCAGGCCTAACATACCACGTGTGACCACGTCGATGCGATCATCGGTCTGCAGGTCCTTGTTGCTGATGAAGCGATCGCCCACATTCATGAATGCCAATGCGGCGAGGTGCGGATCGGACTTCGCCTTGTCCGCAGGAACCATCTTGTCCGCAGCCAACTGATACATGAGGAACTTGTCATACGGCATGTCCTCGTTCAGGGACTTCACCACCCAGTCGCGATAGGTATAGGCGTAGGGGTAGCGGATGTCTTTGCCTGCGACCTGATAGCCATCGGTATCCGCATAGCGGGCCACATCCAGCCAGATACGGCCCCAGCGTTCTCCATAGGCGGGGCTGGCCAAGAGCTTATTGACCAAGGTATCCACCGCCGCTTTGGCGTTTTGAGCGCTCGCCTTTTCAAAGGCACGAACGTCTTCGAATGACGGCTGTAAGCCAGTCAACGTGACATGAATGCGACGACAGAGAGCCGCAGCATCGGCCTGCGGAGCAAAGTCAAGCCCAGCGGCTTTCAGCTTGGCCCCCACCAGAGAGTCCACTGTGCCAGAGGGCTTTTTCACGGGCTGGAAGGCCCAGTGCTGCATGGGATCTGCTTTGTCATGGCCATGAGCGACTTCTTTTTCTTCAGGCCAAGGCAATCCCATTTGCACCCACTTTTCTAAAGCTGCGATTTCCTCGGGCTTCAGCTTATCCCCTTTCTTGGGCATGGATTCCACACCCGATTCATGCTTGATGGCTTTGATCAGCTTGGAGGCAGCGGGATTCCCGGGTTCCACCACCTTGCCATAATCACTTCCGCGCAGGATGGCGCTACGCAGGTTCATGCGCAGGCCATTCTCATGCTTGTGATCGCCGTGGCAGTCGTAGCAATTCTCGGCAAGTACGGGTCGCACGCTCTTCTCGAAAAACTCGATCTGATCCGCAGGAAAGCTATCGGCAGCAGTCGCAAGTGATCCGGCGATGGCAAAACTGCCACCGAGAATCCAGAGGAAAAATGGAGTCTGTGAGGTCATCTGGGGGAACGATGAAGAGCCGCGGGAAAAACCGCTTCTCAAGCAATACGCGCAAAGGCCGTGCCACCTTGCATCAGCCTGGGCCTTCCTTCAATCGTGTCTTGCGCTTGGCAGTGCCGCGATTGCCGCCTTAATTGAGGCTTCATGTCATCTGTTTTACGTGTTCAAAATGTCACTTTCGTCCGCGGCGGGCGCCGCATTCTCAAAGGCATCGATTGGGAGGTGAAGTCTGGTCAACACTGGTGCGTCCTCGGGCCCAACGGCTGCGGGAAGACCTCTTTGATCAGCCTAATCACGGGTTATGAACCCGCCACCAGTGGGGATATCCAAATCGGAGAAGACCAGTTCGGTAACAGCGACTGGCGGGAGGTTCGTAAGCGTGTGGGCTTGGTAACCAACACATTAACCACTTTTATTGAGCCCGGTGAACCCGTGATCAACGTCATCGCCAGTGGACGCGAGGCGAAGCTGAATCTCTGGCAGGACCCTCCGGCGGCGTGGCAGCGTCAGGCCGCCACTCTACTGAAGGCAACGGGTAGCCAGCACCTGCGCAAGAGCCTGTGGGGCACACTTTCCCAGGGGGAAAAACAGAAGGTGCTCATCTGCCGGGCCCTCATGGCCAAGTTCAATGTCCTAATCTTGGATGAACCCTGTGCGGGGCTCGATCCCGTGGCGCGGGAGCATTTTCTCAACTGGATGGCGGAAATCTCCAGCTGGCCGGAGGCCCCCTCACTCGTGATGGTGACCCACCACGTGGAAGAAATCCTTCCCTGCCTGACCCATGTGCTGATGCTTAAAGACGGCAACATTCACGCGGAAGGTACCAAAGATGAGGTGCTGACCAGTGCGGCCTTGAGTGAGATCTATGGGGCCCCCGTCAGCTTGACGGCCAAGAATGGCCGTTATGCGCTGATGGTGTTGTGAAAGGCGATTTACTCCGCCTTAGCGGTGGGAGTAGTGGGAGGGTCGGATGCCTCCAGCTCCCGCACGTAGATATTGGAGTAACTGACTGCTTGGGTGAGATCGGCCAATCCGATCCGCCCTTGGGCTCCCATATCCACGGTGACTTCGAAGGTTTGGGGATTCTCATCCTTCGGCTCGGTGATGAGCACCTGCGCGGTTTTACCTTTTAGGGTGGCTTTGACGCGGTACCACTGGCCTGCTTTCACCTGATCGGGGCCGAGCACGATGGAGGCTTTGCCTTGACCAAACATGACGAGGGGATGGCTTAAACCCCGCACACAGAGGCCTGCGGCGGGCTTGGTCAAATCGGTGCCTTTGGGTAGATTGATATCCGCGATGATCTCACAGTCGCCGAAGGATTCCTCGGACCACAGGGCGGGGCCGGTCTGGCTGGCGGCCACTTTGATTTGCCAATCGGCGGTGGTCCACTTATCGCCACCCGCAGCCGGTTTGATCCAGTGGCGGAAGTCCAAGCCGGTGTAGAGGGCTTTCCAACCTTGATCCAGAGGCGCGGTGACCTCTGGAACAGCGTTGGTGGAGGGCAGTTCCTTGATGCGGACGTTGCGGAACTCGACTGGCGCACCTTCGGACTCCAGGGCCAGGTAGCCTTTGCGATAGTTGCAGTTATCCCCACCGCTGACGACCTTGCCATTCACGGCCAGGGTGATGCGGCCATTGTTGGCTTCGATGCGGTAGTGGTTCCACTCAGGGCTCGGTTTACTGCGTTCCTCGCTCGGGAAGCTGCGCTGGCCGTTGTGCTCGCCATGAGGGGCCATGGTGGCTCCGTGGATGGGGAAGACATCGCCATGGGTGGTGAACCACTTGGGTTTCTTTGGATCGGCCTTTTTCATGTAGCCATGATCCAGGATCTGCACCTCGATTCCCCGAAGGAAAGGCACGCCGGGGGAGCTGATCGGGGTGCCCCAGACGAAGATGCCGGAGTTCCCAGCTTCTGTCAGATGGCGCCATTCAGCCTCCAGGATGAAGTTTTCATACTGCTTCTCGGTGCGGAGAGCGCCGGTGGGGAAACCCGTGCAGGAGATCACCCCGTCTTTGATGCTCCAGGTTTCCGGCGCGCAGTTGGCATTCACCCATCCGTGGAGGTCGTTGGCATGGAACATGGGCACAAAACCCTGCTCCGCTTTGGGCTGGCAGGAGGTCAGGCCCAGCAGGGAGATCAGCGGCAGGAAAAGAAGAGCTCGGGAGAACATGAGAACGAGCCAATACGAAGGCCATCAGGGCCATCCTTCGCGAAACCACCTCAGGGCGACAAATCCGGTCGAACGGCCGGATGCCGGATATGGCCAAAGCACCACAAGCTTTCTCCAGGCCTGGAAGGGCAGTTTCTAACATTGCCAAGATAACCGTGGGAGTCTGACAACGTATTCGGGCACATGGATCCGCTCCTCGACTATCACCTCGCGCAGACTCGCCGCCAGTTTTTCGGCCAGGTCGGTTTGCGTGCGGGCAGCATTGCTTTGGCTTCCATGCTGGGTCGTGAGTTTGCTTCGGCGGCACCCGCAGCCGGAATGGTGCATCCCCCGATGCCGGGTCTCCCCCACTTCGCGCCTAAGGCCAAGCGGCTGATCTATCTCCACATGAATGGGGCTCCCTCCCAGCTGGATCTATGGGATTACAAGCCGCAGCTTCAGCCGTATTTTGACAAAGATCTGCCGGAGAGTGTGCGCAATGGACAGCGCATCACCACCATGACCAGTGGTCAGGCTCGCTTGGCGGTGGCTCCGTCCATGTTCAAATTTCAGCAGCATGGTCAGAGCGGCACTTGGGTGAGCGAGTTGCTGCCGCACACGGCTAAAATTGTCGATGAACTCGCCTTGGTTAAAACCGTGCACACCAGCGCGATCAATCATGATCCGGCCTGCACCTTCGTGATGACGGGTAGTGAGGTGCCGGGCAAAGCAAGCATCGGTTCCTGGTTGGCTTATGGTTTGGGTAGCGAGAGCAATGACCTGCCGGCGTTTGTCGTCTTCACCCCCAGCTTTCCACCGGAGAGCGCGGCTCAGGCTTTGTTCACGCGCATGTGGAGCAGCGGCTTTCTTCCGACCAAATATACTGGCGTTGCCTTGCGTGGTCAGGGAGATCCCGTGCTGTATGTGAAAAATCCTCCCGGCGTGAATTCTGGGGATCGGAGGACGATGCTCAATGCGCTGAACCGATTGAATGAAATCAATCACGAGCGCATTGGAGACCCGGAAATCCAAACGCGCATCGCTCAGTATGAAATGGCCTTTCGCATGCAGGCCAGCGTGCCGGAGCTGACGGATCTCAGTAAGGAGAGCAAGGCCACTCTGGAAATGTATGGGGAGGATGTGAATCGCCCAGGCAGCTTCACCCACAGTGCGATCCTGGCGCGTCGATTGATCGAGCGTGGTACGCGTGTCGTGCAGATTCTGCATCGCGGATGGGATCAGCATAACGGCCTGCCCAAGCACCTGCGCAATCAGGTGAAGGACACCGATCAAGCTTGCGCGGCTTTGGTGATGGATCTCAAGCAGCGTGGCTTGTTGAATGATACGTTAGTCGTGTGGGGCGGGGAATTCGGTCGCACGGTTTATTCTCAAGGAACCTTGACCCAGGACAATTACGGGCGGGATCACCACCCGCGCAATTTCTGCATGTGGATGGCCGGGGGCGGCGTAAAACCGGGCACGGTTTGGGGAGAAACCGATGATTTCAGTTACAACATCGTGAAGGATCCTGTGCATATCAATGACCTGAATGCGACCATCTTGCACCTCATGGGCATTGACCACAGTCGTTTCAGTTTCAAGTTCCAAGGGCTTGATCAACGCCTCACGGGTGTGGAGGAGCACCATCTGGTGAAAGGCATCCTAGCCTGACCTTTATAACATAATAAAGATACCCCGTATTGACCATCAGGGGGGGCTCATGGTTAGGCTGTCAGTCTTGCTGAAGATCTCAGCTTTTCTTCATGAGTCAACGAGCACCCTCCACTTTGGCCACCATCCTCATTGCCATTTCGGTGATTGTGTTGTGGGCCAGTGCTCTCATGGTCCCGACTCCGATGCAAAAGGAGCCCTTGCGGGTTGCCGTCGGCATGTGGCCAGGCACGGAGTCCTTAATTTTGGCGAGGGATGCCGGAGATCTCAAATATGGAGAGGTCAATCTGGTGGAAATGAATTGGACCTCCGCGGCGATGCGGGCCGTGGGTAACCGGGTGGTGGATGCGGCCGTTTTGTCTTTGGATGAGGTCATTCGTCAGATCCAGCAGGGATATCCCCTCAAGATCATTGCGGTATTAGACATCTCAAGAGGAGCAGATGTGTTGGTGGCGAAGCCTAGCATTGCTTCCGCCGCCGATTTAAAAGGCGGGCGTATCGGTTATGAACCCCGCACCTCAGGGGCTTGGCTACTCAGTAAAGCTTTGTCGAATGCCAATCTGAAGCTAACGGAGGTGCAGCCGGTGCCTGTCAATCCTGCCGAAGTGGAAGAGATTTTTAAAGAACTGTCGCTGGATGGCGTGGTGCTGGCCGAGCCATGGAGAGAGCGGATGGGGGAATTGAATCTTACCCGGATCTATGATTCGTCCACCCCAGGGGCCTCCATCGTGCGTGTTTTGGCGATCAATCCGGATGCTATCGAGCCGCACGAAAAGGTGTTGCGCTCGCTCCTCCAGGCGCATTTCAAATGGATACGTAAGCTTCGTGAAGCACAGGAAATTCCAGCCTTGGTTTTGCGTCGAGAAGGACTCTCTCAAGAGGTTTTTCAGGAAGTCTTGAAGCAGATCGAAAGCGTGGACCTCGACCGAAATCAGCAGTTGCTTGATTTGCGAGATCCTTGGTTAGGTCGGCTTTTCATGGGATTGCAGAGCGGTTTGATCGAAGGGGTGTCCACGGCAACCGTCGTTCAACCGGGGGAAGTCTTTGAACCAAGCATTGTGGAGGATCTCCCATGAGGCGCTTGGTTTACTCGCTCCAGTTCAAGATCTCGATCTCGCTGTTCGTGGTGGGGGTTGCCTTGATTTGTATCAATGCCTTCCGGCTCAATGGCATCTCTCGGCAGTCGCGCCTGAACATGATGAAGAATCTTGCCTTCACCGAGGGGTCGAGACTGTCGGGAATGTCGCAGCATTTGCTACGACGGAATGTCTCTCGAGCGGCGGATTTGGAGTTGAGTTACAGCTCGACGAATAAAGACTTGCGGTTAGGCCTGATATTGGATGGAAAGAATGTCGTGCGCCACGCCACCATGCAACAAATGCGCGGGCTTAATTTTACGGAGACCCCCTTGGCTGGGGTGTCGGGTTTGCTGGAGAAAGTTCGCGAATCCATGGAGGGGAAGGTTTTTGAACGCGCTGAGGGCACTCGACTCGTCGCGATTTTCCCATTTTGGGAGGGGCAATCCCAAGGGAAGGGGAGCGTCGTCTTGGAGTATGATTTGGAAGCTCCGCTCGAAGCGGCTTCTTCAGTGGCCCTTCAGGCTCTGTTGGCCCAATCACTGGCCCTCACCGGAGGCTGCTTAGCGTTATGGTTGCTGCTCCGTTATCTCGTCACGAACCGGGTGGAAACGTTGGTGAGTCAGGTTCACAGCATGTCTTTGGAAACCGAGCCCATGTCCGCGATGCACGGGCAGGATGAATTGTCCCAAGTGTCCCAGGCCGTTCGCTTGACCCATGATAGACTTCGTCACTCAGAGCAGCGCTTGCGGCAGATCGCGGCGACGATGCGTGATGTCTTCTGGCTAGCACCGCCAGATTCTAGCAGCCAAGCTTTTGTCAATGAAGCCTACGGCACGGTTTTCTCACGCCCGGCGACACGTCTGCGCAATCACCGGTGGGATTGGCTGCATGCCATCGCGCGTGAAGATCGGCATCGCTGCTTGGAGATGCTCCGTGCACTGCGGCAAGGGGGGGCGCGCCAAGAGATCGAAGTGCGTGTGACCACGCCTGAGGGGATGCGCTGGGTGCGTTGTCGCGGCTTTGCCGTGCAGGGCGGGGAAGATCACGAGTGTGCAGTAGCTGGGATCGCGATGGATGTGAGCGAACGGAAGATACTGGAGCGCAGGCTTCTGGACACGGCCGAGAATGAACGCCGCCGAATCGGCATGGACTTGCATGATGATCTCTGCCAGCGCCTTGCCGCAGCCCTGATGAAAACAGGGGTGCTCCAGTCCGCCTTGGCTCGTACAGGAGGCAGTCATGAGCCTCTAGCTGCGGAGTTATCGAATGACCTTTCTGAGGCGACCAGTATCGCCCGCGGTTTCGCTCGTGGTTTGGCGCCGGTCGGCATTGAAGCGCTCGGTATCACGGCCGCCCTATCGGATTTGGGCGACTTCATCACCCGTGGATTTAAGATCCCTTGCCGCGTGGAGTGTTCCGCTTCCGATGCGGACCTCACGGGAGAATCTGCTACGCACATCTTCCGTGTGGCACAAGAGCTGGCCACCAATGCAGCCAAGCACGCCAATGCCTCCTGGATTGAAATCAGCTTTGAGATGACGGGTCGAGAGGCCCGCTTGCTCGTCACGCATGATGGCATTCCCTACCGACCCACGGCCACCAGCGGCGAAGGCATGGGCATGCATCTGGTGCGTCAGCGTCTGGATGCTCTCGGTGCCTCACTTCATTTCCATCCTCCAGACCCGGAGGAACCCTTCAGTTCCGTGGAGTGTCTCATTCCACTTGCTGATAACCCCGAACCCCACCCCATCGAAACTGCATGACTACCCCCCAAACACAAACTCATCGCATTGCCATCGTGGACGACCACACCCTCATGCGTGAGGGCCTGAAAATGTTCGTGGAGAACCTCGAAGACTTCGACTGCGCCTGGACCGCACCGGATTCCCAAGAGGCGCTCAAGATGCTGGAAAAAGACGTGCCGGACATCCTTGTCGTGGACATCACCCTACCAGGTCGCAATGGCCTGGAACTCATCAAAGATGTGCGGGTGCT